>NZ_JAIGQA010000079.1:0-32422 GCF_019733245.1 Streptomyces sp. WAC04114 | reverse complement strand
CGCACGTACGCCCTGCTTAGCAGCCCACCCCGATAATGACCCCATGGGAAAGTCCAAGGGCGGGCGGCGTAGACAGGCCGGTGTGGAGGCCGTCGTCGAGAGTGTTGACGGCGGGCTCGCCGAGTTGATCCCCGATCGCGAGCGGACCCGGGCCTGGACCCTGGTGATCGACGGCGCCCCGCAGTCGCACGTCGACCTGGACGACCCGGCGTACCTGTCCTTCGAGTACCAGCGCCGCCTCGGGCACGTGATCGACCTCGTCGCCCCGCCCGGCCGGCCCGTGCACGCCGTGCACCTCGGCGGCGGCGCCCTCACCCTCGCCCGCTACGTCGCCGCCACCCGGCCCCGCTCCACCCAGCAGGTCGTCGAACGGGACGGCACCCTCGTCCGACTGGTCCGCCGCGAGCTGCCGTTGGATCCGAACGCGCGCATAAGGGTGCGTTCCACCGACGCCCGCGAAGGCCTCGCCAAGGTGCCGCACGGCTGGGCCGACCTCGTCATCACCGACGTGTTCAGCGGGGCCCGGACACCGGCCCACTTGACCTCGACCGAGTTCCTCGACGACGTGCGCGGGGCCCTCAAACCCGGCGGGGTCTACGCCGCCAACCTCGCCGACGGACCGCCGCTCGCCCACCTGCGGGGCCAGATCGCCACCGCCGCCGCCCGTTTCGAGGAGCTCGCGCTGGTGGCGGATCCGGCGGTGCTGCGCGGCAAGCGCTTCGGCAACGCCGTCCTGGTCGCCTCCGACCATCCGCTGCCCGTCGCCGAACTGACCCGCCTGGCCGCCTCCGACCCGCATCCCGCCCGGGTCGAGCACGGCAGGACCCTCACGGACTTCACCGGCGGGGCCACGCCCGTCACGGACATCGCGGCGGTGGCGTCACCCGCACCGCCCCCGTCGGTGTTCCGATGACCCGCGAGGGCACCCGAAGGACGCCGATCACGGCACCTCCCACTCAGTAGGTCCCGATCTCCACCCGCGGCGGCCCGTCGTGCCAGGTGCAGAACACCGACACCCGGTCCGCACCCGAGGAGAACTCCACGCGGATCCACGACTCCGTCTTCCACACCTGCATCGACCAGCCCGCCCCGGGCGTCGCCGACACGAGCGAGGCGGAGGTCCTGCCCAGGTCGAACACCGCCCGGCCGCCGTCGGTGTCGTAGCTCTTGACCCGGCCGGAGGCGGCGGGGGCGGTGCCGGGCGAGGACGTGGACGGTGCGGGGGAGGGGCCCGGCTTCCCGGACGCGGACGCCGCGGGCGTGCTCGGCTGCCGCCGCTTCGGCGGAGGTGTCCGCTCCGGTTCCGGCGTGGCCAGCGCCTTCGGCTCCCGCGTGGACGCGTCGGCGGCCTTGATGGGCAGGGCGCGCGGCGGGTCATAGGCCGTTCCCGCCATCACCGTGTGGACACCCCACCACGACAGCGTGACCGCCGCGCCCGTGGCGAGCAGCCAGGCCAGTACGTGTACGAGTCCTCTGCGCATCGCGGGCCATACTGCCTCACGCGTCCCACGCGTGGCCCGCAATCGGCGTCGTCCGAGGGTCGGTTGTCCCCAGCCGGGGAGTTGTCCACAGGCCCGCACCCGGCTGTTCGAGATGGCGTACGGTGCGGCGCATGGCAAGTGTGCTCGTGGTCGAGGACGACCAGTTCGTACGCTCGGCGCTGATCCGGCACCTGACCGACGCCTCGCACACCGTGCGCAGCGTCGGGACGGCGCTGGAGGCGCTGCGCGAGGTCGCCCATTTCCGCTTCGACGTGGTGATCCTGGACCTCGGACTGCCCGATCTCGACGGGTCCGAGGCCCTGAAGATGCTGCGCGGGATCACGGACGTGCCGGTGATCGTCGCCACGGCCCGGGACGACGAGACGGAGATCGTACGGCTGTTGAACGCCGGAGCGGACGACTACCTCACCAAGCCCTTCTCGGTCGAGCACCTCTCGGCCCGGATGGCGGCCGTGCTGCGCCGCGCCCGCTCCGGCGCCGCGGAAGGGGAGCCGTCACCCGTGATCCGGGTCGGCGGCCTGACCGTCGACCCGCTGCGCCGCCAGGCCGAGTTGGACGGCGCGCGACTCGACCTCACCCGCCGCGAGTTCGACCTGCTCGCCTTCCTCGCCGGCCGGCCCGGCGTCGTCGTCCCCCGCAAGGAGCTGCTCGCCGAGGTGTGGCAGCAGTCCTACGGCGACGACCAGACCATCGACGTCCATCTGTCCTGGCTGCGCAGGAAACTGGGCGAGACCGCGGCCAGCCCGCGCTATCTGCACACCCTCCGGGGCGTCGGCGTGAAGCTCGAACCACCGGGGGCGCCGCGATGAGGTGGGCCCTGGTCAAGGTGTCGCTGGCGGTGACCACCATGGTCGTGCTGGCCTTCGCCGTGCCGCTCGGACTCGTCATCCGCGAGATGGCCCGCGACCGTGCCTTCTCCAACGCCGAGCGGGAGGCCGCGGCGGTCGCCCCCGCCCTGTCCATCACCACCGACCGCGACCAGTTGGAGCGGGTCGTCGCCTCGGCCGGCTCCGACGCCGGGATGGCCGTGCACCTCCCGGCGGGTGACGGCCAGGAGGCCCTCGATCTGGGTCGGCGGCGCGCCGCCGACGAGGACATCGCGGCCGTGCGGAAGCTGGGCCGTGCCTCGACCACCGGCGTCACCGGCGGCTGGACACTGCTCCAGCCCGTCGCCCTCAGCACCGGCAAGATCGCGGTGGTCGAGGTGTACGTGCCGGAGTCCGACGTCACCAACGGCGTGGGGACCGCCTGGGCGGTGCTCGCCGGGGTCGGGGTGGCGCTGATCCTCGGCTCGGTCGCGGTCGCCGACCGCCTCGGCGTGCGCATGGTCCGGCCCGCGCGGCGCCTGGTCGAGGGGGCGCACGACCTGGGGGAGGGCCGCCTCGGCGCCCGCGTGCCCGAGGAGGGCCCGAGCGAACTGCGGCTCGCGGCGGTCGCGTTCAACTCGATGGCCGACCAGGTCGTCCAGCTCCTGGCCAACGAGCGGGAGCTCGCGGCCGATCTGTCCCATCGGCTGCGCACGCCCCTGACCGTGCTGCGGCTCAACACCGCCTCGCTGGGCGAGGGGCCCGCCGCCGACCAGACCCGGACCGCGGTCGAGCAGCTGGAGCGCGAGGTCGACACCATCATCCGTACGGCCCGGGAGGCCAAACCGCAGACGGCCGCGGCGAGTCCGGGCGCCGGGTGCGACGCGGCCGAGGTGGTCCGGGAGCGGATGGCGTTCTGGTCGGCGCTCGCGGAGGACGAGGGCCGCAAGTGGCGGGTGGCCGGGGCCGACCGGCCGGTGCGCATACCCGTGGCCCGCGCCGACCTGGCCGCCGCACTCGACGCGCTGCTGGGGAACGTCTTCCGGCACACCGCGGAGGGCACCGCCTTCGCGGTCGACGTGCACAACGGCGAGGACGCGGTGATCGTCCTCGTCTCCGACGCGGGCCCCGGCATACCCGACCCCGAGGCCGCGATGGCGCGGGGCCGCGGCTCCGGCAGCGACGGCTCCACCGGACTCGGACTGGACATCGTGCGCCGGCTCGCGGAGTCCACCGGCGGGGACGTCCGGCTCGGATCCTCGGTGCTCGGCGGCACCGAGGTGCGGATCTGGATCCAGCTGGACGGCCGTGCCCCCGCGAGCGGAGGGCACCGGCAGATGCGGCGGCGCCGCCCCGGCAGGCTCGCCGCCGCGTACCACCGCTCCCGGTCCCACTGACAGCCCCCGCAGGCGGCCTTCGCATGACGGTCACGTTTCGACAAATGAAGGGACCGACTCTTGACGCATGACCGGACATGCGGCTGTCATTGCGCCACCGTGTTCGGTCAAGTTGATTTCTGGTCGATTGCGACTGGAATTCACGCCACACCCTCGTGGCCGAACCCTGCCCTCAGGAGCCGTCCATGCGCGACCTCTCTCCCTCCGGTTTCTCCCTCCCCGCTCCCAACCGCCGCACCCTGCTGCGCGGAATGGGCGGCGCGGCCCTGCTCGGCGCCGGCATACCCCTGCTCAGCGCCTGCGGCGGCAGTGGCTCGGCCGCCGACCCGAAGACGGTCGGTCTCGGCTCCAACTCGTCCGACGCCGTGCCCAAGAAGGCGTTCGCGGAGATCTACGCCGCCTTCACCAAGAAGTCCGGCATCAAGGTCGACGTGAACACCAAGGACCACAACACGTTCCAGGAGCAGATCAACTCCTATCTGCAGGGCACGCCCGACGACGTGTTCACCTGGTTCGCCGGCTACCGCATGCAGTTCTTCGCCTCGAAGAAGCTCGCCACGCCGATCGACGACGTGTGGCAGAAGATCGGCGGCAACTTCCCCGAGGCGATGCAGAAGCTCAGCAAGGGCGAGGACGGAAAGTACTACTTCGTGCCGCTGTACACCTACCCGTGGGCGGTGTTCTACCGCAGAAGCGTCTTCGCCCGGCACGGCTACAAGGTCCCCACCACCTGGGACGACTTCATCGCCCTGTGCAAGCGGATGCAGAAGGACGGGCTCGTTCCGATCGCCTTCGGCGACAAGGACGCCTGGCCCGCGATGGGCACCTTCGACCAGATCAACTTCCGCACCAACGGCTACGACTTCCACGTCCAGTTGATGGCCGGCAAGGCCTCCTGGACCGACCCCAAGGTGCGCAAGGTCTTCGACCACTGGACGGAGATCCTGCCCTACCACCAGGAGGGCGCGGTCGGCCGCACCTGGCAGGACGCGGCGCAGGCGCTGGTGGCCAAGAAGGCCGGCATGTACCTCCTGGGCACCTTCGTCGGCCAGCAGTTCACCGACAAGTCCGACCTGGACGACCTGGACTTCTTCGCCTTCCCGGAGATCGACCCGCAGTTCGGGCAGGACACCGTCGAGGCGCCCACCGACGGCTTCATGCTCTCCAAGGCCCCGAAGAACCACGCCGGCGCTGTCAAGCTCCTGGAGTACCTGGGCACGCCCGAGGCCGAGCAGATCTACCTCAAGGCCGACTCCAGCGTGGTGGCCGCCTCCACCAAGGCCGACACCTCCTCCTACACCGCGCTGCAGAAGAAGTCCTACGAGATGATCTCCGGCGCGAAGAGCCTGACGCAGTTCATGGACCGCGACTCCCGCCCGGACTTCACATCGACGGTGATGCAGCCCGCCCTGCAGAACTTCGTCCGCAACCCGAAGAACATCGACGGCATCCTCTCGTCGATCGAACGCCAGAAGAAGACGATCTTCGCCTCCTCCTGACCGAACGGAGACCCGACGACTCGGATCACGACATGACCGCCACCCCCGCGAAGGCCCCGGAGCCGGTCTCCCCGCCGGCTCCGGGGCCCGCCCCCACGTCCCCGTCCGCCGACGCGCCCCACGGGCACCGGCGGCTGCTCACCCGCCGCGACCGCCTCACGCTCGGCCTGATGGCGGGCGTGCCCACGATCCTGCACGTCGCCCTGGTGTGGCTGACGGCGCTGGCCTCGATCGCGCTGGCCTTCACCACCTGGGACGGCATCGGCTTCGACTCCATCCAGTGGGTCGGACTGCAGAACTTCAGGGAACTGTTCACCAGCAACCCGCAGTTCTGGCCCGCCGTCGAGCACAACGTGATCTGGTTCGTGGTGCTCATCCTGCTGCCCACGCCCTTCGGCCTGTTCCTCGCCGTGCAGCTGGACAAGAGGATCCGCTTCAGCCGCGCCTACCAGACCGCGTTCTTCCTGCCGGTCGTGATGTCGCTCGCGGTCATCGGATTCGTCTGGCAGCTGATCTACAACCCGGACACGGGCCTGATCAACAGCATCATCGGCGCCAACAAACCCGGCCACTACATCGACTGGATCGGCGACCCGGACCTCAACCTGTGGGCCATCCTGATCGCTGCCTCCTGGCGGCACGCCGGCTACATGATGATCCTCTACCTGGCCGGCCTGAAGAGCGTCGACCCCGCCCTGCGCGAGGCGTCCGCCCTGGACGGCGCCAGTGAGTGGCAGACGTTCAAGAACGTCGTCTTCCCCACCCTGCGCCCCACCAACACCGTCGTCCTGGTCGTCACGATCATCGAGGCGCTGCGCGCGTTCGACCTGGTCTTCGTCTTCAACAAGGGCGCGCAGGGCACCGAACTGCTGTCGATCCTGGTGACCAACAACATCATCGGCGAGTCCAGCCGCATCGGATACGGCTCCGCGATCGCCGTCGTCCTGCTGGTCATCTCGCTCGCGGTGATCATCCCGTACCTGATCGCCACCTTCCGGAAGGAGCGGCGCGCATGAGCACCCCGAGCGACCCGCGGGGGCAGCGCACCCCGATCCGCCCCGCCCGGATCCTGCTGCACACCTTCCTCGTCATCACCGCCCTGGCCTGGCTCGCGCCCCTGCTGTGGGCCCTGCTCGCGGCGATGCGGCCGTACGCGGAGACCAGCACCAAGGGCTATGTCTCCTGGCCCGACAAGCTCACCTTCGACAACTTCACAGGCGCGTTCCAGCAGTCGGACATGCTGCACTACTTCGGCAACACCCTGCTGATCGCCGTCCCGGCCGTGCTGCTGACCCTGCTGCTGTCGTCGATGGTCGCCTTCTACGTCAGCCGCTTCGACTTCCGGGTCAACCTCTTCCTGCTGCTGGTGTTCACCGCCGGCAACCTGCTGCCCCAGCAGGTCATCATCACGCCCCTGTACCGGCTGTACCTGCTGATCGACGTGCCCGGCATCACCATGAGCGGCAAGCTGTACGACTCCGCGCTCGGCCTGGTGCTGATCCATGTGGCGTTCCAGTCGGGCTTCTGCGCCTTCGTGCTGAGCAACTACATGCGCTCCCTGCCGCACGAACTCACCGAGGCCGCCCTGGTCGACGGCGCCTCCGTCTGGCGCCTGTACTGGCAGATCGTGCTGCCCCTGTGCAAGCCGGCCATGGCCGCCCTCGCCACCCTGCTCTCCATCTGGATCTACAACGACTTCTTCTGGGCCATCGTCCTCATCTCCACCGGCGAGAACATGCCGATCACCTCGGCGCTGAACAACCTCTCCGGCCAGTACTTCACCGACCCCAACCTGGTCGCCGCCGGCGCCCTGCTCACCGCGATCCCGACCCTGATCGTGTACTTCGCGCTCCAGCGCCAGTTCGTCAGCGGCCTGACCCTGGGCGCCAACAAGGGCTGACGCCCACTCCGCGAGACGGGGCCGGGGCGCGGCACTCCCCTAATCGTGCCGCGCCCCACCCCCGTCCCCCGTCGGTCAGACCGCCTCGGCCTCGGGCAGCGCACCGGTCCGCGCCGCCCGGCCGTACCACAGGGCACTCGTCTTCGGCGTGCGCTCCAGCGTCGTGTAGTCCACGTAGACCGCGCCGAAGCGCTTGCCGTAGCCGTACGACCACTCGAAGTTGTCCATCAGAGACCACAGGTAGTAGCCCCGGACGTCCGCGCCGTCCGCGATCGCCCGGCGGACCGCCGACAGGTGGCCGTGCAGATAGGCCACCCGCTCCGGGTCGTGCACCCGGCCGTCGGAGTCGATCTTGTCGTCGTAGGCCGCGCCGTTCTCCGTGATGTACAGCGGCAGCCCCGGCGCCTCCCGGGTATACCGCATGATCAGCTCGTGCAGGCCGGTCGGGTCGATCGTCCAGCCCATCTCCGTGCGGTCGCCGGGCGTCTGGTGGAAGGCGACGTCGTCCGCGGCCGGCCACGGCGAGTGGTCGCTCGCCCCGTGACCGTCGGCGCGCGGAGCCTTCGCCGAGGCGTCCGCCGCCGAGACCAGCGAGGGCGTGTAGTAGTTCAGGCCCAGCGCGTCCAGCGGCTGGTTGATCAGCTCCAGATCGCCGTCGAGGACGAAGTCCCAGTCCGTGAGGGACGCCGTCGCCTCGTACAGCGACTCCGGGTAGGCGCCGTGCAGCATCGGCCCGTGGAACACACCGTTGGCCAGGTCGTCGATCCTGCGGGCCGCCGCCAGATCCGCCGGGTCCTGCGAAAGCGGCCGCACCACTGAGGAGTTGAGGCTGATCGCGACCGTGTTGCGGGCCGGCATCACCGAGCGCAGCGCGGACGCGCCCAGCCCGTGCGCCAGATTCAGATGGTGCGCGGCACGCAGCGAGGCCGCCGGATCCGTACGGCCCGGGGCGTGCACCCCGGAGGCATAGCCCAGGAACGCGCTGCACCACGGCTCGTTCAGCGTGATCCACTGCTCCACCCGGTCGCCCAGCGCCTCGCCGACGATCCGCGCGTACTCCGCGAACCGGTGCGCCGTGTCGCGCTCCGGCCAGCCGCCCGCGTCCTCCAGCTCCTGCGGCAGGTCCCAGTGGTAGAGGGTGACGGCCGGCTTGATGTTCTTGGCCAGCAGCTCGTCCACCAGCCGCCGGTAGAAGTCCAGGCCCTTCTGCACGGCCGGGCCCCGCCCGGTCGGCTGCACCCGCGACCACGAGATGGAGAAGCGGTAGGCACCCAGGCCCAGCTCCGCCATCAGCGCCACGTCGTCGCGGTAGCGGTGGTAGTGGTCGACAGCGATGTCACCGGTCTCGCCACCGGCCGTCTTGCCCGGCGTGTGGCTGAAGGTGTCCCAGATCGACGGCGTACGGCCGTCCTCCCGCACCGCACCCTCGATCTGGTACGCGGACGTCGCCGCGCCCCACAGGAAGGCGGGCGGAAAGGTCACCGCAGTGGCCGGGTACTCGGAGTCAGGCATGGAAGCGCTCCCAGGGGGTCGTATGGACCGACGAGTGGAGGGGGGAGGGAAAGGGGCCGAGGCGGCTGTGGCTCGGCCCCTGGGAAAGCAGGACTCAGCCCTTGACGGCGCCCTGCATGATGCCACCGACGATCTGCTTGCCGAAGATCGCGAAGACGATCAGGAGCGGCAGTGTGCCCAGCAGGGCGCCGGCCATGATCAGCGACTGGTCCGGGGTGTAGCCGCGTCCCAGCCCCGCCACCGCCACCTGCACGGTCGGGTTGCCGGTCTGGGTCAGGACCAGGAAGGGCCACAGGAAGTCGTTCCAGGTCTGCACGAACATCAGCATGCCCAGGACGGCCATCGCGGGCCGCGCGGTCGGGAACACCACGTGCCACACCACGCGCCAGCTGCTCGCGCCGTCCACGCGGGCCGCCTCGATGATCTCGTCCGGCAGCGCCTGGATCAGGTACTGCCGCATGAAGAAGACACCGAACGCGCTCACCAGCGACGGGAAGATCACCGCTTGGAGCTGGTCCGTCCAGTCGAGCTTCGCGACCATCATGTACAGCGGGATGATGCTGAGCTGCGGCGGCACCATCATCGTGCCGATCACCACCAGCATCGCCGCGCCGCGGCCCTTGAAGCGCAGCTTGGCGAAGGCGAATCCGGCGATCGTCGACAGGAACACGATGGTGAACGACGAGATGCCGGCCACCAGGGTGGTGTTGAGGAACGCTTCGCCCAGGTTGGCGTCCGTCCAGGCCACTTCGAGCTTGTCGAAGAGGCCGGAGCCGAACCAGAACGGCGGCGGGGTCTGCGCCAGGCGCTGGTTGTCGCGCGAGGCGGCGACAGCTGTCCACACCAGCGGGAACAGCGAGATGACGGTGAAGAGGGCAAGGATGACGTACGCCACCGGGCCGGCGTGCAGCTGTCCGCCCGCGCGTGCCGCCTTCATGCCACGTGACCGCTTCGGCGGCTCGGGGACCGCGTCGGCCGGGGGTTTCGTCAAGGTCGTCGTCACGGCCGGTTCTCCTTAGCTACTGGCGCGCAGCCGGCGCGAGATGACGTAGTTGACGACCCCGATCACGATGAGGATCAGGAACATCGTCCAGGCGATGGCGGAGGCGCGGCCCAGGTGCTGGTTGATCCAGCCCTGCTCGTACAGGTACAGGCCGAGCGTCTGGAACTGGTGCTGGGATCCGCCGGAGGCGCCCTTGTTCGCGTCGAAGAGCAGCGGCTCGCCGAACACCTGCGAGGCGCCGATGGTCGACACCACGACCGTGAACAGGATCGTCGGACGCAGCGAGGGCAGCGTGACGTGGAGGAACTGCCGCCAGCGGCTGGCTCCGTCCAATGCCGCCGACTCGTAGAGGTCCTGCGGGATCGCCTGCATCGCGGCCAGGTAGATCAGCGCGTTGTAGCCCGTCCAGCGCCAGACGATGATGCTGGACACGGCGATCTGGGACGGCCACTTGTCGTTCTGCCAGTCGACGTGGTCGATGCCGACCGCGTTCAGCGCCCAGTTGATCATGCCGTAGTCGCGGCCGAAGAGCAGCACGAAGACCAGCGAGGCGGCGGCGATCGACGTGGCGTAGGGAGCCAGCATGACGACGCGGTAGAAGGTGGAGCCGCGCAGCTTGTAGTTGAGGATGTGCGCCAGGCCCATCGCCATCAGCAGCTGCGGAACCGTGGAGATGATGCCGATCGTCAGGGTGTTCTTCGCCGCGTTCCAGAAGAAGTCGTCGTCGAAGATCCGGGTGTAGTTGCGCAGGCCGACCCAGGACATGTCCGTGGGTGCCGTCAGCTCTACCTGGTGGAGCGAGGCCCAGCCGGTGTAGAGCAGCGGGAACAGGCCGAACGCGAGGAAGAGCAGGAAGAAGGGCGAGGCGAACGCGTAGGGGCTCCACCGCATGTCGCGTTGCCAGCGGCGGGAGAGCCGGGCGCGCTTCTTCATCGCCCGCTCTGTGTCCGCGTCGGCCGGCGGGCGGCCCGGGGCCGCGCCCCCCTCCTTCACGGGGGGCGCGGCGGTGTCGTGCCTGGATGCCATTCCGGTCACTGGTCCAGGTTGTTGTCGATGGTCTTGACGGCCGTGTTCCACGCCTCCTCGGGCGACTTGCCCTGGGTGACGAGGATGACGCCGTTGTCCGTCAGACCCTGCTGAATGATCTGGTCCTTCGGGCCGATCGTCTGTACCGGGCTGCTCTTGGCGGCCGCGGCGAAGATGGTGCCGATCGGCGCGTCACCGGTCATCTCGTTCTTGGCGCTCTTCACCGCGTCCGACTCGTAGGCCGCCGGGGTGCTCGGGAAGCTGCCCTGCACGGCGAACAGCTTGGCCTGCTGCTCGGGTGCGGTCAGCCAGGCTGCCAGCTTCGCGGCCTCCTCGGCGTTCTTGCCCGACTTGGGGACCGCCAGGAAGGATCCGCCCCAGTTGCCGGACTTCGGCGACGCGGCCACGTCCCACTTGCCCTTGGCGTCCGGCTTCGACTTGCCCTTGATGTAGCCGAGCATCCACGGCGGGCAGGACATCGCGGCGAACTTGCTGTTGGCGATCGTCGTGTCCCAAGCGGGCTGGAACTGGGTCTGGTTGCCGATCAGTCCGTCCTCGGCGGCCTTCGCGGTGAGGTCGAACGCGTCCTTCACAGCCGAGTTCGACTTGTATATGACCTTGCCGGAGGAGTCGTAGAAGCGGTCCTTCTCGCTGCTGAGGATCGCCTGGAGCAGACCGCCGGGGGAGTCCAGGAAGGTGGTGCCCTTCGGAGCCTTCTTCTTGTAGTCCTCGCCTACCTCGACCAGCTTCTTCCAGTCACCGGCCCACAGTTTGGCGACCTCCTCACGGTCGGTGGGCAGACCGGCCTTCTCGAAAAGGTCCTTGCGGTAGCAGATGGCCATCGGGCCGACGTCCGTGCCCAGGCCGACGGTCTCACCGCTCTCGGTGGTGGCCTGCTGCCACTTCCACTCCAGGTAGTCGCTCTTCTTGCCGTACTTGGAGAGGTCCAGCAGCTTGGCGGACTGGGTCTTGACGATCTCGGCGATGTTGCCGACCTCGACGCCCTGGATGTCCTGCAGCCCGCTGTTGGTGGTCAGGTGGTTGACCAGGGTGGGGTAGTAGTTCTCGTTCCGCTCGACGACCGTCTGCTGGATGTCGATGTCCGGGTGGAGCTTCTCGTACTCCTTGTAGAGGCCGGCCTCCTCGAACCCGAAGGTGCCGAAGAGCCCCAGGGTGATCTTGGTCTTGCCGCCGCTGCCGCCGCCCGACGACGAGCCGTCGCTTCCGCCGTCGTCGGCACAGCCGGCCAGCAGCCCGGCGCCCAGCGACGCGACGGCCGCGACGACCATCGCCTTGCGGGCGGTTCGGATGCGTGCTCGCATGTCGTCCTCCTGTTGCCCTGACGTGCCGACCCCCCGGCCAACTGCATTGTCGGACCGTTTTACGCGCTTAAGGCTCGGGCGGGGAACGTGCGGGTTGTGTATGTGTCAGGTAGTGTGGGAGCGCTCCCACCAGTGATGTGTTGAAGAGTCCCCGGTCCCGGCGGGGGTGTCAAGGGAGCGGACAGAGGGAGATGCGTTCAGTTATCGGGCTGTTAACTGGACCCGGGCGCGGACCGGTTGGGGCCCGGGCTGGAGGGATCAAGCCGGCCGGGATGCCGGTCGCGCCGGTTCCCGCGGGAAGCGGAGGCTGGGGGGGGGTGAGCCCTCGGCAGCGGTAGGGCGACCGGCGGGCCTGTTAAATTCCAGGCCAGTCGCAGAGTGCGGGTGTGGACGGGAAGGCGGAGCCCATGGCAACCCACGGAGCGCGGGGCCGAAGTGGTGGCCGGCCCACTCTCGAAGAGGTGGCGGCGCGCGCCGGTGTCGGTCGCGGCACCGTCTCGCGGGTGATCAACGGCTCGCCCCGGGTCAGCGACGCGACCCGCGCGGCCGTCGAGGCGGCGGTCGCGGAGCTCGGCTACGTCCCCAACACCGCGGCCCGCGCCCTGGCCGCCAACCGTACGGACGCGATCGCGCTGGTCGTCCCCGAACCGGAGACCAGATTCTTCGCGGAGCCATACTTCTCGGACATGCTGAAGGGTGTGGGTTCGGCGCTGTCCGACACGGAGATGCAGCTGCTGCTGATCTTCGCGGGCAGCGACCGCGAACGCGCCCGCCTCGCCCAGTACCTGGCGGCCCACCGCGTGGACGGCGTCCTGCTGGTCTCGGTGCACGCGGACGACCCGCTGCCCGACCTGCTGGCCCAGTTGGAGATCCCGGCGGTGATCAGCGGTCCGCGCTCGTCGGCGGAGACGCTGCCGTCGGTCGACTCGGACAACTACGGCGGCGCCCGCCAGGCCGTCGAGCATCTGCTGTCCCGGGGCCGCAGCCGGGTGGCCCACATCACCGGCCGCCTCGACGTCTACGGAGCCCAGCGCCGTGTCGACGGCTACCGCGAGGCCATGAGCGACGCCGGCCTCGGGGTGGACGAGGGTTTGATCGAGGCGGGGGACTTCACGGAGGAGGGCGGACACCGGGCCATGACTGCCCTGCTGGAGCGCCACCCCGGCATCGACGCCGTCTTCGCCGCATCCGACGTCACCGCGTCCGGCGCCCGCCGGGCGCTGCGCGAGGCGGGCCGCCGCATCCCGGAGGACGTGGCGCTCGTCGGCTACGACGACTCCGCCATCGCCCGTCACATGGAGCCGCCGCTGACCAGCGTGCGCCAGCCCATCGAGGAGATGGGCCGCCGGATGACAGACCTCCTGCTCACCGAGGTCGCCGACCGCCGACCGCTCGCGTCCCGGGGCCTGGAGCGCCGCCAGATGGTCCTGGCCACGGAGCTGGTGGCGCGGTCGTCGTCGTGACGCAACGGGCCGCAGGCGCGCGGGAGTCGGCTACGGCGTGACGCCGCTCTGTGGGCCGAGGCCGGGCTGGCGCAGCACGTCCAGGCCGTCGGGCACGAACAGGGGCTCCCGGATCACCTCCCGGCACCCCGCCTCGCCGAGTCGGCCGTGCCGGGAGCCGGTGGAGGAGCAGGGTGTCCAGGCGCGGGTGCGGTTCGTCTTCACGTTCCTCTGCCGAGGGGCGATCAGCCCGCACTGGCTCGGCGTGCACGAGGCCGTCGTGACGGAGCCCCTCACCCCCGACCCGTCCGAGATCGCCTCCTTGTCGAAGGACTCGCCGACCTCGACGGCCCCGCCGATCAGCCAGACGTGGTGACCCGGGAACCGCGACACGTGCTCCGGCCTGCGGTACCCCAGGACGCGCCCCCGCGGATCACGGCACACCATGGTCGCGACCCGGTGCGGCCGGCCCTGGCGGATCGCCTCGTCCCGGTCGACCACCCCGCCCCCGGTCCCGCTAGTCGACCCGTTCCACCCGTTCACCCATGGGCCACACGGTCCCACCACCTCACACTCGGGCCGGCTCCGGCCGTCGCAGCAGATACACCGCCGCCGTCACGACCAATACGGCCATGCAGGCGATGAACACCAGCCCCGCGCCCTCCAGGCCGATCGGCCCGGTCAGCAGGCCGACGCCGATCACGGGGACGGAGATGCCGGTGTAGGCCACCACGAAGAGCGTCGAGATCACCGCCGCCCGCTGGTGCCCGGGCGAGGCCTCGGCCACGTCGGACAGGGCGCCGCGGAACGCCAGGCCCTGGCCGATTCCGCCGACGAGCGCGCTGGCGACCAGCAGGGCCATCTGGTCCCACCGCAGCGCACCGGCGAGCAGCGCGAGCCCGGCGAGGAGCCCGGCGCAGCCCAGCGGCAGGGAACGCCGTACGCCGACCCGGCCGACCGCCAGTTGCCCGGCGGTCGACGCGAAGAACGCGAGCGCGACGATCAGCCCGCTCACGGCGTGGTCGTCGACGTCCAGGGACTCCACGAGGAAGGCCGGGCTGACGGAGGTGAACACCCCGAACAGGGCGAAGCCGACGAAGGAGGCGGTGGCGGCGGGGCCGAACACCGCGCGCACCTGCGGCGGCAGGGCGGGCCGCTGCGGCCGTACGGTGCGCAGCGGCTGCCGTTCCCGTACGGTCTCCGCGAGCCGCAGCAGGACGGCGGCCGAAGCGGCGACCAGCGCAAGGTGGGTGACGAACGGCAGGTACAGCGGCCAGGGGGCGTACTGCGCGAGCAGCCCGGAGATCAGCGGACCGCACCCCAGTCCGCCCATGTTGGCGGCCGTCGCCACGAACGTGGCCCGGGAGGCACCGCCCTCGGGCGCCAGCTCCATCACGTACGCCGTGGCGGCCCCGGTGAACAGCCCGGCGGACAGTCCCGACAGCAGCCGTCCCGCGTAGAGCCAACCGAGCCCGGTGGCGCACAGGAAGCAGACGGCGCTCAGCGCGGCGAAGCCCAATCCGCACAGCAGCACCGGGCGCCTGCCCACGGCGTCCGAGGCGTTGCCGACCAGCAGCAGCACACCGATCACCGCGAAGGCGTACAGGGCGTAGACCACAGTGACCGTCAGCTCGGAGAAGCCGAACTTGTCCTGGTAGAGGGGATAGAGAGGGGTCGGCAGCGTGGTGCCGGCCATGCAGACGGCGAAGACCGCCCCGCTGAGCACACACGCGCGCCATCCCGGGCGTGAACCGTCCATGCCGCCGACGGTAGCCCCGGCCCGCGGACGCGCCCTCGACCGGCGCGCTGGAAACACGCGCGCGGGAAACAAGCGCGCCTGGAAGCACTTCAGCCGGTGGCCTCTTCCGAGGCCACCGGCTGAATATTCAGGGTGAGTGACGGGACTTGAACCCGCGACTTCCTGGACCACAACCAGGTGCTCTACCAGCTGAGCTACACCCACCATGACCGGTTTGGAGGTCCGTGACTTCCTGACCGGCCGAGAAAAAGTGTACAGGGTCCGAAGGGGTGCTCGCGCCCACCTTTCCCGGCGCTCCCCGACAGGCCCCTGTCACGCCTACTGAGCAGGCAGGACGTGCTTCGCGGCGATCGTCCGCGCGGTGTCCGAGTCGGGCCCGGGCTGCGGGACGAACAGGGCCTCGCGGTAGTACCGCAGCTCCGCGATGGACTCGCGGATGTCGGCGAGCGCGCGGTGGTTGCCGTTCTTCTGCGGGCTGTTGAAGTACGCCCGCGGGTACCAGCGGCGCGCCAGCTCCTTGATCGACGACACGTCGACGATCCGGTAGTGGAGGTAGCTCTCCAGCGTCGCCATGTCGCGCAGCAGGAAGCCGCGGTCGGTGCCGACGGAGTTCCCGCACAGCGGGGCCTTGCCCGGCTCCTTGACGAACTCCCTCACGTAGCTCAGGACCTGGTCCTCGGCGTCCTTCAGCGTCGTGCCGCCGGGGAGCTCCTCGAGCAGCCCGGAGGCGGTGTGCATCTGACGCACCACGTCCGGCATCGTCTCCAGCGCCTGGTCCGGCGGCCGGATGACGATGTCCACGCCCTCGCCGAGCACGTTCAGCTCGGAGTCGGTCACGAGGGCGGCCACCTCGATGAGCGCGTCGTCCGACAGCGAGAGGCCGGTCATCTCGCAGTCGATCCACACCATGCGATCGTTCATGTGTCTAACCCTACGGCCCGCCGCCACCGGCCGGACCGCCCGTGCCGGGAAAGCCGAAGGCCCGCGGGGAGACGTGCTCCCCGCGGGCCCCGGCTACCGGATCACGGCGCGCTGCGCTGCCCGGGCAGGCTCGCCGACAGGGCCGGCGACTGGCCGACCGCACTCGCCGCCGCGGTACGGCGGGACTGCAGCGGGACCGGGTGCTCCGGGTGCAGCGGGGCGGGCGCCTGGCCGGGCTGGCCCGGATGGTGCCCCACGTGCCCCGGATGGCCCGGCATGACGGGCCCGGGACCGCCCGGCGCGCTCTCGGTCTCCTGGGGCCGCTCGCCCTGCGGTCGCCGGGCGCGGTACGCCGCCCGGTACGCGGCCGGGGACGAACCCAGCTGGCGGCGGAAGTGCCCGCGCAGGGCGACCGGCGACCGGAAGCCGCAGCGGCCCGCCACCTCGTCCACCGAGTAGTCCGACGTCTCCAGTAGGCGCTGCGCCTGGAGGACCCGCTGCGTGATCAGCCACTGCAGCGGAGCGCTCCCGGTCAGCGAGCGGAAGCGGCGGTCGAACGTACGCCTGCTCATGTACGCGCGTGCCGCCAGCGTCTCCACGTCGAACTGTTCGTGGAGGTGCTCCAGCGCCCAGGCGACGACCTCGGCGAGCGGGTCGGCGCCGATCTCCTCCGGTAAAGACCTGTCGAGGTAGCGCTCCTGCCCGCCGCTGCGACGGGGCGGCACGACGAGCCGCCTGGCCAGGGCCCCGGCCGCCTCGTTGCCGTGGTCGCTGCGCACGATGTGCAGGCACAGGTCGATGCCCGCGGCCGTGCCCGCCGACGTCAGCACGTCGCCGTCGTCGACGAACAGCTCCCGCGGGTCCACGTGCACCGACGGATAGCGCTTGGCCAGCGTCGGTGCGTACATCCAGTGGGTGGTCGCGGGGCGGCCGTCCAGCAGGCCCGCCGCCGCGAGGACGAAGGCGCCGGTGCACAGTCCGACGATGCGGGCGCCCTCCTCATGGGCGCGGCGCAGCGCGTCGAGCGCCTCCTCCGGTGGCGGGGAAGTGATCGAACGCCAGGCCGGTACGACGACCGTGCCCGCGCGTGAGATCGCTTCCAGGCCATGTGGTGCGGTGAGTTCGAGGCCCCCTGTGGTCCGTAGCGGGCCGTCCTCGCCCCCGCACACCAGTAGTCGGTAGCGCGGTACGCCGGCGTCCTGGCGGTCAACCCCGAACACCGACAGCGGTATGGAACTCTCGAAGATGGGGCCGCCGCTGAACAGCAGCACCGCGACGATCTCCTTGCGGCGTCGCCCGGAAAGTTTCCGGGCCGCGGCTTCCGGCGCGGCAGTGGAGTCGTGGCTCATACTGCTAAGCCCCCCTCGGTGGTCGCGGCTCCTCGGTTGTGTCGCTCCTGCACGTTTCCCCTCGGTCCTGCACGAGTCCCCCGCCGTAGACAGTCAAGATCGAATCTACTGTGTGCCGTCGTGCCGAAGTGGCCGGTTAGTCATCCGGCGCATTGTCGACTTGGCAACTTGGCGTGAAGCATTCGATCACGAAGCGTTGCACTCGTGGGGCGTGCAGGGAAGTGCGCCTTGTCGCGGTGGCCAATCCACGTAGGGTGCGCGGACCCCCTGAGGTCCTTTCCGTGCAGGTCGAACGGGGGTTGGGGGGTGGTTGGACCGGGGGATGCGCCACTATGAGAAGTTGGCTTGAAACCGACGTGCGTGTGCGCGGAAACCGGTCAGACGACCGGTGTATCCCCTCCGGTGTGCCGTCCGCCGCGGTGCGACCCCGTTCCGGTGCGGTGACGCCGGCCCCGGTGGGGTGCCCGGTCCTCGGCCGCGAGCCGGGCCGCACCGCGCTCGGACTGGCGCAGCAGCACCCGGCAGGCGCCCGTGACGGCGGCGAGCCCGAGGGCGGTACCGGCGGCGCCGGCCAGAGAGGCGCCGTAGCCGAGGAGCACCACCGGGACGAGCAGGCAGCTGAAGGCAGCCCAGCGAACCACATCCGTCGCGGTGTCCCGCGGCGGCGGGGTCGCGCGGTCCGCCTCGGCGGCGGGGCGTGGTGCGGACATGGGTGCTCCCTGTGGCGTGACTCACGGAGATCAACGCGTGGCCCGCGCGTCGGTCACTGGCGGCCCTGGTCGCCCCACGTGCCCACGGGTACGTGAATCCCGTGCAAACCGCCTGTACAGCGCAGCAACCATTGCGTTACGGGCGGTGCCTCGTGCATGCTCCCTGGAACCCGCACGCACCGTGAGCGGGATCTGGGCTAAGGAGGCGTGCCGCCGTACCCTTGGGGGTATGGGGTTGGGAAGACCATTCCCGGACACAGCTCCGCCGCACACTGTTGTCCCTCCCGTATAAGGATCACAACGCCGAGACAGCCATGGCCGGTCACGAATTCTTCGAACCCGCGGACCGCAAGCGGCCCGTCGCCGATCCCACGGCGGCCGAGCCCCTGGCGGCGGAAGAGCCACGCCATTCCTGCGACCCCGCCTTCAAGCACGGGGTCGTCGTCGGCTTCGACGGCTCCACGTCCAGTGAGCGCGCCCTGGCGTACGCGATCGGCATGGCCCATCGCTCCGGTTCGGGCCTGATCATCGTCCACGTCGCCAACCGGCTGCCGACCACGGTGTGGGCGGGCTGCGAGCCGCCCGTGTTCGTGGACGTGCCGGACCACCGCACCGAGGTGCTCGGTCTCGAGCTGGCCTGTGCGGACTACCTCGCCGAGGTGCCCTGGATCCTGGTCGAGCGCGGCGGCGACATCTGCCACGAACTCGAAGAGGTGGGCCGGGAGTACGAGGCCGACGCGATCGTCGTCGGCTCCACCCACGGCATCGTCGGACGCATCTTCGGCTCGGTCGCCGGGCGGCTCGCCAAGCGGGCGCAGCGGCCCGTCATCGTCATTCCCTGACGCTCCCGCAGCAGCGGCTTCCCGCAGCGGCCTTCTTCGGCAACTCCCTTGTGCACCGCGCGAATCTACTCACGCGTAGAGGTGTTTGTGCTCTTGTGAAGGGCATATACGGAACACCGCACAACTGCACATGCACGAAGGGAGCCCGCCGTGGACAAAGACGTCTCCGCGGGAAGCGGAATCACGACCGTGGTCGGTCGACTCGCCCTGGGAATCACCCTGTTGGCCTTCGGGCTGGGGCACACGGCTGTGATCGACGGCGTGTCCGCCGCTGACGCCGTGTCAATCGCCCAGTACGTGGGCGGCATTGCGCTCTTCGTCGCGGGGCTGGTGGCCCTGCGCGAGGGTGATGCCGCCGGTGGTACGGCGTTCTCGGTGCTCGGGGCGCTGTGGTTCACCTGGGCCGTGTCCGACACCGCCTCCGGCAACGAGGCAGGGTTGTTCCTGCTGTTGTTCGCCCTCGTCGCGCTGTCCCTGACGCTTGCGGGCGGGGACCAGCTCGGTCAGGGCGTGTACGGGCTGTTCTTCGTCGCCCTGTTGCTCATGGCGATCGCGAGTTTCGCCGGCAACGACGGGCTCGTGAAGGTGGGCGGCTGGTTCGCCGTCGCCGCGGGGGCGGTGGCCTGGTACGCGGCGACCGCGGTGCTGGCGCACTGGCCCACGGCGATTCCGCGACGCGCTGCGGGCCGGGGTGTGACGGCCACCGGTTAGCTGCGCCGGCTGGGGAGTTGGGCGGCTTCCCGGCGATGAAACGGACCCCCCGTGCTTGGTGGCAGCACGTGGGGGTCCGTCCCGTTTGAGTGGCCTGTGCGGGTGCGTGGGGGTTGTTCGCGCAGTTCCCCGCGCCCCCAAGCAAAAGAAGGGCGACTACTCCACCGTCACCGACTTCGCCAGGTTCCTCGGCTTGTCGATGTCGCGGCCCAGGGCGAGGGCCGTGTGGTAGGCCAGCAGCTGGAGCGGGATGCCCATCAGGATCGGGTCCAGCTCGTCCTCGTTCTTGGGGACGACGATCGTCTCGTCGGCCTTCTCCTGGGGCTGGTGGGCCACGGCGAGAATCCTGCCGCTGCGGGCCTTGATCTCCTCCATGGCGGCGCGGTTCTTCTCCAGCAGGTCGTCGTCGGGGACGATCGCGACCGTCGGGAGGGCCGGCTCGATCAGGGCCAGCGGGCCGTGCTTGAGCTCCGAGGCGGGGTAGGCCTCGGCGTGGATGTAGGAGACCTCCTTGAGCTTCAGGGAGGCCTCGCGGGCCACGGGGTAGCCCCGGACGCGGCCGATGAAGAGCATCGAGCGGGCCTCGGCGAACTGCTGGGCCAGCTTCTTGACGTCCTCCTCCTGCTTCATGATCTCGGCGATCTGCGCGGGCAGCTTGCGCAGGCCCTCGATGATCCGCTTGCCGTCCCGGACCGACAGGTCACGGGTGCGGCCCAGGTGGAGGGCGAGGAGGGCGAAGGCCACCGTGGTGTTGGTGAAGCACTTGGTGGAGACGACGCAGACCTCCGGGCCGGCGTGCACGTAGATGCCGCCGTCCGCCTCGCGGGCGATCGCCGAGCCGACCACGTTCACCACGCCGAGGACGCGGGCGCCCTTGCGCTTGAGCTCCTGCACGGCGGCCAGCACGTCGTAGGTCTCGCCGGACTGGGAGACCGCGACGTAGAGGGTGTCGGGGTCGACGACCGCGTTGCGGTAGCGGAACTCCGAGGCGGGCTCGGCGTCGGCGGGGATGCGGGCCAGCTCCTCGATCATCTGGGCGCCGATCATGCCCGCGTGGTACGAGGTGCCGCAGCCGAGGATCTTCACGCGGCGGATCCGCCGGGCCTCGCGGGCGTCCAGGTTGAGGCCACCCAGGTGCACGGTGGAGAAGCGGTCGTCGATGCGGCCGCGCAGCACGCGGTCCACGGCGTCGGCCTGCTCGTGGATCTCCTTGTGCATGTAGGTGTCGTGGCCGCCCATGTCGTAGGAGGCGGCCTCCCACTCCACGGTGGTGGGCTCCGCCGTGGTGCGGGTGCCCTCCGTGGTGTAGGTGCGGAAGTCGTCGGCCTTCAGGGTGGCCATCTCGCCGTCGTCGAGGGTGACGATCTGGCGGGTGTGGGCGACCAGCGCGGCGATGTCCGAGGCGACGAACATCTCCTTCTCGCCGATGCCGAGGACGACCGGGGAGCCGTTGCGGGCGACGACGATCCGGTCGGGGAAGTCGGCGTGCATGACGGCGATGCCGTACGTGCCCTCCACGAGCCGGAGGGTCTCGCGGACCTTGTCCTCCAGCTTGGTCGCCTGCGAGCGGGCGATGAGGTGGGTGAGGACCTCGGTGTCGGTCTCGGAGAGGAACTCGACGCCGTCCGCCTCCAGCTTGCGGCGCAGGTCGGAGGCGTTGTCGATGATGCCGTTGTGCACCACGGCGACCTTGTTGTCGGCCGACATGTGCGGGTGGGCGTTGACGTCGGACGGGGCGCCGTGGGTGGCCCAGCGGGTGTGGGCGATGCCGGTCGTGCCCTTGAAGCGGGCCGGGACCTTGGCCTCCAGGTCGCGGACGCGGCCCTTGGCCTTGACCATCTTCAGGCCGGACGTCTTCGGGGACGTGACGACGATGCCCGCGGAGTCGTAGCCGCGGTACTCCAGGCGCTGCAGGCCCTCCAGGAGCAGGGGCGCGACGTCACGCTTCCCGATGTAACCGACGATTCCGCACATGTATACGTATTCCTAGCCGTAGACGATGCGCCGCAGCTGCCGGAGCGAGAGCTCCGGCGGGGCCACCGCGCGGTACTTGAGATCCGCCTCGATCCGCTCGAAGATCGCCGCGTTCACCAGGCCCTGGGCCTGGAGCTCACGGTGGCGGCGACGGACGTACTCCTCGGTCGTCTCGTCGAAGTAGGCGAGCACGTCCTGGATCACGCGCAGCGCCTCGCCCCGCCCGAGGGCGGTGGACCGCGTCAGATGATCAACGAGTTCGTCGTGCACTCGCTAGATCTTGGGGCACCGGCGACACTTTCGCAAGAATTCTGCCCGATTTCGGGCAAGCGCCTGAGGGGATCTTTGGGGGAACGTTGAACGTGTCATGAGGGCCTGTCGTGACGCGTCCACCGGCCGTCCGGAATCCCGTTGCCCGAGGCATCGATTACCTCCACCTCCCGGGGAACAAGGTCACCAAGAAGCTCCCCACCGGCGGCACGGCCTACCCCGAGAGCGACGGCGTGGAATACGTGACGGCCGGTGCGGCGGGCCGCAGCCTCTACGCGTTCAGCGCCCCGCTGTCGTACGAGGGTAACGAGCACGACGTGGAGTCCGTGGCCTCGTTCGTCAACGTCAAGGGCGGCAAGCAGAACGAGACCGTCACCTGGTCCCGGGTCGACCACTTCACGGTGGCCCGCCGGGCGAAGTAGCCGCGCGTCCTACATCCGCTTGAGGACCGCCTGTTTGGCCAGGGCGAACTCGTCGTCCGTCAGCACGCCCGTGCGGTGCAGCTCCCCGAGCTCGCGCAGGCGGCGCAGGAGGGCGTCGTGGTCGTCCTCGGCGGCCGCGACCGCAGGAGAAGGCAGCTCCGGTCGCCGCGTCCACCGGGTGCGTGGCGGCGGCGGCCCGGGCCGGGTGCGGAAGCCTGGCCTGGACCGCCGCCGCGACCAGCGCCATCAGCGGGTCCTTCTTGAAACCCCACAGTTCCACGGCGTTGGGGTCGTACTTGGGCGGCGTCTTGGTGGGCGCGTGCCGCACGGTGAAGGGCAGGTGGCCGTTCTCCAGACCGGCCGCCGGGTGCCACTCCACGCCGGTGATGTCGGCGAGCGCGAGCGTGCGGGCGCCGGCTGCGGCCTTGGCGTCCTCCGTCTTCCAGTTCCACTCCAGGCGTATGCGCTCGCCGTCGAAGCCGGCGGTGCCGTCCCCGGCGGAGACCGACAGGGGGACCGACGGTCCCGGCAGCAGATACGCGTCGACCGGGCCGACGGGAACCTGGTCCAGGAGCAGCGCGCTGCGGACCTCGTCCACGAAGTACTCGGCGACGCCGTAGCGGTCGGACTCCACGATCAGCTGGTACGGGTCGTGGGGCTCGGTGAGCCGGCCGCCGGTGGCGTGCAGCATCGGGTCGGCACCGTCACGCAGCCGCAGCCTGAGCCGCCCCGACTTCTTGCCCTGCTCCAGCGAGATGCCCGCCAACGCCCCCAGCGGGACGACCAGTTCACCCAGCTCCTTGCGCAGCAGGCTGACGTTCTTGTCCCGTCCGGGAGTCAGTCGCAGCGCGTCCCCGTCGAAGGCCCACGTACCGTCCTTCTGGATGATTTCCGCCATGGGGTGGATTGTTCCACCCGTCTCGCGAGAGAGTGGTCCAGACCTCTTGGAGCTCAACGGCTCGTGGAAGGGACACGCTTGTGAGAGATGGCCGTGTGAGACAGCACCGCAGAACGCTCCGCCTGCTCGGTTCCCTGCTGCTGGTCGCGATGGCCGCCTCGGTGACCGGGGCCGCTCCCGCACCGGCGGCATCGCCCACCCCGCTCGACCAGGTCATCCCCGCACCCGCCTCGGTCACCCCGGGCGGATCCCCGTACCGGATCACCCGCGGCACCCATATCCGCGTCGACGGACCCCGGGAGGCCCGGGGCGTCGGCGAGTACCTCGCGACGATCCTGCGCCCCTCGACCGGCTACCGCCTGCCCGTCACCGCCCAGGGCGCCGGAGGCATCCGACTGCGCCTGGCCGACGGCCCGTTCGGCGTCGAGGGCTACCGACTCGACAGCGGCCGGGGCGGCGTCACCATCACCGCCGCCAAGCCCGCCGGGCTCTTCCACGGCGTACAGACGCTGCGCCAGCTCCTGCCCGCGGCCGTCGAGAAGGACTCCGTCCAGTCCGGCCCCTGGCTGGTCGCCGGCGGCACGATCAAGGACACCCCGCGCTACGGCTGGCGCGGCGCCATGCTCGACGTCTCCCGCCACTTCTTCACCGTCGAGCAGGTCAAGCGTTACATCGACCAGCTCGCCCTCTACAAGATCAACAAGCTGCATCTGCACCTCAGCGACGACCAGGGCTGGCGCATCGCCATCGACTCCTGGCCGCGGCTGGCCACGTACGGCGGTTCCACGGAGGTGGGCGGCGGCCCCGGCGGCTTCTACACCAAGGCCGACTACCGGGAGATCGTGCGGTACGCCTCCTCCCGCTTCCTGGAGGTCGTGCCCGAGATCGACATGCCCGGCCACACGAATGCAGCGCTGGCTTCGTACGCCGACCTGAACTGCGACGGCGTCGCGCCGCCGCTCTACACCGGCACCGAGGTCGGCTTCAGCTCGCTGTGCGCCGGCAAGGAGATCACGTACGACTTCGTGGACGACGTGATCCGGGAGCTGGCCGCGCTCACGCCGGGCCGGTACCTCCACATCGGCGGTGACGAGGCGCACTCCACCAGCCATGAGGACTACGTGAAGTTCATGGACCGGGTGCAGCCGATCGTCGCGAAGTACGGCAAGACGGTGGTCGGCTGGCACCAGCTGACCGGGGCGACCCCGGCGAAGGGGGCCCTCGCGCAGTACTGGGGGCTGGACGGCACCAGCGCCGAGGAGAAGGCCCGGGTGGTGAAGGCCGCGCAGAGTGGGACCGGGCTGATTCTGTCCCCGGCGGACCGGGTGTATCTCGACATGAAGTACACGAAGGAGACGCCGCTGGGGTTGTCGTGGGCGGGGTTCGTTGAGGTGAAGCGGTCCTACGACTGGGATCCCGGGGCGTATCTGCCGGGGGTGCCGGGGGGTGCCGTACGGGGTGTCGAGGCGCCGATGTGGTCGGAGACGCTGGAGAACTCCGGGCATGTGGAGTTCATGGCGTTTCCGCGGTTGCCGGGGGTTGCGGAGTTGGGGTGGTCTTCGGCGGCTTCTCATGACTGGGAGCGGTACAAGGGGCGGCTTGCTGCGCAGGCTGAGCGGTGGGATGCGCTGGGGATTGAGTGGTATCGGTCGCCGCAGGTTCCTTGGAGTGGGCAGTGATTCGTCTGCGGGCCGGTGGGGGCTGGTCGCGCAGTTCCCCGCGCCCCTGAAGATTGCGCAGTTCCCCGCGCCCCTAAAGACTGCGCAGTTCCCCGCGACCCCAAAAGACTGCGCCGTTCCCCGCGCCCCCAAAGGAGCGCGATGACGAGCACCCCGGAGGACCGTACTCCGGGGTGCCCGTCTGTCTGTGGGGTCAGAGGTCGGCTATGGGATTCCTCAGGTTGCCCACCAGCTGGAGGGCTCCGGACGGGTCCGACAGGTCGACCATCTGTTCGTTGTTGCGGAGTTGGAGGCGGTTGAGGCAGGAGAGGGCGAACTCGGGGGCGAACATGTCGTACTGCTTGAACTTGTCGGCGAGTTCGGGCATCGAGTCCTGGTAGGCGCGGGTGACGTCCGCGACCGTGTGCCAGAAGTCGTCCTCCTCCAGGATCCCCTCGGTGGCGAGGTTCGCCGCGAGGAAGCGGAAGAAGCAGTCGAAGACGTCCGTGAAGATCGACAGGAGCTTCTTGTCCTCCGGGATCTCCACGCGCAGCCGCTCGACCGTCGGCGGCAGCACCGCGTCCGGGTCCATGACCGCGATCTCCTCGGCGATGTCCTTGTAGATCGCGCGCTGCACGACCCCGTCCTTCAGCACCAGGATGACGTTCTCGCCGTGCGGCATGAACACCAGGTCGTAGGCGTAGAAGCTGTGCAGGAGGGGCGTGAAGTAGGCCTGGAGGTAGCGGCGCAGCCACTCCGCCGGGGCGAGCCCCGACTGCTCGATCAGCGCGCCCGCGACGGACGCACCCTCGTGGTCGACGTGGACCAGGGACGCCATCGTGGCCAGGGACTCGCCCTCCTGGAGCGAGGGCACCGGGCTCTCCCGCCACAGCGCGGCGAGCATCTTGCGGTACGGCGAGTAGCGGTCCGTCGCCTGCTCGTACTCCAGGTGCCGGTAGCCGACTGCCGCGCGCTCCCGGATGATCGACAGGCCCGTGGACTTCAGCACCGGGTCGCCCTCGATGAGCTGGGCCAGCCAGTCGTTGATCGCCGGGGTGGCCTCCATGTACGCCGCCGACAGGCCACGCATGAAGCCCATGTTGATGACGGACAGCGCGGTCTTGACGTAGTGCTTCTCGGGGCTGGTCCGGTTGAAGAACGTCCGGATGGACTGCTGGGCGAGGTACTCGTCGTCGCCCTCGCCCAGGCACACCAGGTGCCCCCGCGCGACCTCGGCGGCGAAGGTGACGCTGAGCTTGTTCCACCACTGCCAGGGGTGGACCGGGATGAACAGGTAGTCGGCGGGGTCCAGGTCCTGGTCGCGCAGGACGCCGTGGAAGCGCTCGACGGTGTGCGCGCCGAGTTCCTCGCGCAGGAACGACTCGTACTCGATGCCGACACCGGCCGTGAAGGCCGCCCGTGAGCGGTGGGCGGCCAGCCAGACCAGGCGGACCGGGCTCGCGGTCTCCGGTGCGTACGACAGGTACTCGTGGATGCCGAAGCCGAGTCGGCCGTTGTTGGCGACGAAGCAGGGGTGGCCCTCGGTCATGCCGGTCTCGATGGCCTGGAAGTCGCCGCGCGCCAGCTCGGCCGCCGTGGCTTTCGGCTTGGTGAGCTTGTAGCAGGTGCCGGAGAGGGTGGAGGAGATCTCCTCCAGGTAGACCGGCAGGATGGCGTCGCTCAGGCCCAGGGACTTCTGCAGCTCGATGAAGAAGTCCAGCGCGGCGAGCGGGAGTTCGGCGCCGTCCCGGTGGCGGGTGATGGAGGCGGCATCGACCTGCCAGTGGTCCAGGGCGCGGCGGTCGGCGGAGAAGCGGTAGGTGGTCAGGCCGTCGTCGCTGCGGACGACGTAGCTCTCGCCGTCCTGCTCGGGGGTGATCAGCCGCTCGTGCGCGAACTCGGCGAGTGCTTTGCGGATCAGCAGGCGGCCCGCCTGGTCCCAGCGCTCGGGGGACAGGTGTGCCACCGCGTCGGACAGGGTCATATCGCCACTCCTCGGGCAGCCAGGAACTGTGCGCGCGTGCAGAAGCTGAGCAGCGCGCGCTTCTCCGGCTTGTCGATCTCGCGCTCGGGCACGAAGCCGACGGCCTCGTTGAGCGCATGGACTGCCTTGTTGCTCACATCGGGCTCCACCACGACCCGGCGGGTGCGCGGGTCGGCGAACAGCTCCTCCATCACGGCGGTGATGACGGCGCGGGTGAAACCGTGGATCGGCCGGTCGGTCGGCGCGACCAGGAAGTGCATGCCGACGTCGCCGGGCTCCGGGTCGTACAGGCCTTCCAGCTCGACGTACCGGGGGTCGTACTTCTCCATCAGGAACGCCGGGCGGCCCTCGTGCAGTCCGATGTAGGCGTCGTGGTGCTCGTGCGCGGCGATCCGCATGTACTCGCGCTCGACGTCCTGGAGTTTCGCGTCCTGCATCATCCAGTAGGCCGCCTTGGGGTGGGTGACCCAGGAGTACAGCAGCTCGGCGTCCCTCAGGGGGTCGAGCGGGCGGACGGTGAGCGTTCCGATGCCGGTGCCGGCGCTCATACGGCGAACTCCTGGAACGCGATGCTCTTCTCGACGGGGTAGTACTCGCTGCCGAGCAGTTCGCGGATGATGTACGCGTTCCGGTAGGGGCCCATGCCGAGGTCCGGGCTGGTGATGCTGTGCGTGTGGACGCCGGCGTTCTGCAGGAAGATGCCCCGGCCGGTGACGTCGATCGCGTAGTTGCGGGCGACGTCGAAGTTGCCCTGGGAGTCGTAGACCAGGCGGTCCTTGACGGGGGCCAGGAACTCCGGCTCGGCGTACTTGTAGCCGGTGGCCAGGACCAGGCCCTGCGAGTCCAGCTCGAAGTCCTTGCCCTGCTCCTCCTGCCGGAAGCCGAGCGTGTACGTGCCGTTCTCGTAGCGCGCGCTGTGCAGCGAGGAGTTGGTGAGCAGCCGGGTGGGGACCGGGCCGCCGAGGTTCTTCTGGTAGAGCAGGTCGAAGATCTCGTTGATGAGGTCGCCGTCGATGCCCTTGAACAGGCCCTTCTGCTCGGCCGTGAGGCGGTAGCGGGTCGCCTCGGGCAGCTCGCGGAAGTAGTCGACGTACTCCGGGGAGGTCATCTCCAGCGTGAGTTTGGTGTACTCCAGCGGGAAGAAGCGCGGGGAGCGGGTGACCCAGTTCAGCCGGTAGCCGTGGACGTCGATCTCGCTGAGCAGGTCGTAGTAGATCTCGGCGGCCGACTGGCCCGAGCCGACCAGGGTGATCGAGTCCTTCTTCTGCAGCTCCGCCTTGCTCTCCAGGTAGCGGGAGTTGTGCAGGAAGTCGCCGCCCAGGCCCTGGCAGGCCTCGGGTATGTGGGGCGGGGTGCCGGTGCCGAGGACGAGGCGACGGGCCCGGTAGGTGTCCCCGGCGGTGGTCCGCACGACGTACAGCTCGTCCTCGTACGTCACCTCGGCGACCGTCGTGCCGAAGCGGATGCTGCTCAGTTTGCCCGCGGCCCAGCGGCAGTAGTCGTCGTACTCGACGCGCAGCGGGTAGAAGTTCTCGCGGATGTAGAACGAGTACAGCCGGCCCTTCTCCTTCAGGTAGTTCAGGAAGGAGTACGGGGAGGTCGGGTCGGCGAGGGTGACCAGGTCCGACATGAACGGGGTCTGGAGGTGGGCGCCGTCCAGGAACATGCCCGCGTGCCACTCGAAGTCGGGCTTCGACTCCAGGAAGACGCCTTCGAGCTGGTCGATCGGCTCGGTCAGGCAGGCGAGGCCGAGGTTGAACGGGCCGAGCCCGATCCCCACGAAGTCATGAGTCGCAGGAGAAGGGGCCGGGTTGTCAGGACGCGCGGTCAAGGGACTCTCCCAGGTACTGCTCGGCGTGGCCGGCGATCAGGTCGAGGACGGTGGCGATGTCGGACGCCTGCGTCTCGGGGTTGAGCAGGGTGAACTTCAGGTAGTGGCGACCGGCGACCTTGGTGCCCGCGACGATGGCGTCACCGGAGGCGAACAGGGCCTTGCGGGCGTAGAGGTTGGCGCGGTCGATCTCGGCGGGGTCGGTGACGGCCGCCGGGATGTAGCGGAAGACGAGGGTGGACAGGCTCGGCTCGACGACGACGTCGAAGCGCGGGTCGGCGGTGATCAGCTTCCAGCCCTCCCGGGCCAGCTCGCACACCTCGTCGAAGAGCTGCCCGATGCCGTCGGCGCCCATGGTCCGCAGGGTCATCCACAGCTTGAGGGCGTCGAAGCGGCGGGTGGTCTGCAGGGACTTGTCCACCTGGTTGGGGATGCGCTCCTCCACCATGCGGCGCGGGTTGAGGTACTCGGCGTGGTAGGTGGCGTGGCGCAGTGTGGCCGCGTCCCGCACGAGCACGGCCGAGGAACTCACCGGCTGGAAGAAGGACTTGTGGTAGTCGACGGTGACCGAGTCGGCGCGCTCGATGCCGCCTATGCGGTCCCGGTGCTTCAGGGAGGCGAGCAGGCCGCAGCCGTAGGCGGCGTCGACGTGCATCCAGGTGCCGAACTGCTCGCACAGTTCGGCGATCTCGGGCAGCGGGTCGATGGAGCCGAAGTCGGTGGTGCCGGCGGTGGCGACGACGGCCATGGGGACGAGGCCGGCCTCCTTGCAGCGCTCCAGCTCCCGGGCGAGGGCGACGGTCTGCATGCGCTTGTCGTGGTCGACGGGTATGGAGACCACGGCGTCCTGGCCGAGCCCGAGCAGCTTCGCGGACTTCTTCACGCTGAAGTGGCTGACCTCGGAGGCGAAGATGCGCAGTGTGGCGAGGTCGTTGCTCTTGGCCTCCTCGCGGGCCAGCAGCAGCGCCTGGAGGTTGGACTGGGTGCCGCCGGAGGTGAACACCCCGTCGGCGGCCGGGCCGAGGCCGATCCGCTCGGTCGTCCAGTCGATCAGTTTCCGCTCGATCAGCGTGCCGCCGGCCGACTGGTCCCAGGTGTCCAGGGAGGAGTTCACCGCGGACAGGACGGCCTCGCCGAGCACGGCCGGGATGACGACCGGGCAGTTGAGGTGGGCCAGGTAGCGGGGGTGGTGGAAGTAGATCGCGTCCCGGAGGTAGACGTCCTCCAGTTCGTCGAGCACCGCGCCGGTGTCGTGCAGCGGCTGGTCGAGGTCGATCCCGTCGATGCGCGGGGCGAGCGCGTCGACGGTGATGCCGGTGAACGGCCGGTCGGTGGCGGCGAGTTTGGCGGCCACCCGCTCGATTCCGTCGGTCACGGAGCGGCGGTACTGCTCCGCGGTGGTGTCATTGAGCAGGTGCGAGCGCATGTAGGGGTCCTCCGGTGGGGACAGTCCGGTGTGGGACGGGGTGGGCGGGTCTCCGGCGTCCAGAACTTAGGTAAGCCTAACCTAACTTGATCGAGGTGAGGGCAGACTCTGCCGTGACAGTGATCACTCGTGTCACTTCAGCGCCGACCGGCTCGACGGCGAGGGCGCCGCGGCAGCGCGGCGTGGCGGTGAGCTGCGGCTATGCCTCCGCCCGCAGCTGCTCCTCGCTCACGCCGCGCCGCCAGTAGCCGACGAACGTCACTCTGCGGCGGTCGATCCCGCGCTCGCGCACGAAGTGGCGGCGCAGCTCCTTCACGCACCCGGACTCGCCGGCGATCCAGACGTACGGCCGCTCGGCGGCGGGCAGTTGGGCGGCACGGAGGGTGTCGAGGGCCATGGGGGACCCCTCGGTGCCCCTCTCGTCCCGGACCAGCCAGGTGATCTCGGCGTCGGCCTCGGTCACCAGGTCCTGGATGTCGCCGGCGTGCGGGACCTCCAGCCAGACCCGGGCGCGCGTGCCGGCCGGGAGCGCCTCGACGATGGCCGAGGCGGCCGGTACGGCGGTCTCGTCGCCCCAGACGACGACGAGGTCGGTGTCCTCGGGCGGCCGGAACCGGATCGCGCGGTTGTCGGCGACGGCCGGTCCGAGGAGCAGGACCCGGTCGCCGGCGGCGGCCCGGGCGGCCCAGCGGGAGGCGGGACCGGCCTGGACCGTGGCGCCCGGCTCGGTGCCGTGCAGGGCGAAGTCGATGTCGATCTCGTCAGGGTCGCGGCGCAGGGCGCGCAGGGTGTACGACCGCATCACGGCCCGTACGTCGTCCGGGAGTTCACGCCAGCCCTGCCACCAGCTGTCGCCGAGCTCGAGCGGGACGACCGGCTCGGGCTGTCCGGGGTGCGGCAGGAACAGCGACAGGGACTGATCGTGCCCGCCGGAATGGAAGGCGTGCAGATCGGGTCCCCCGAAGGTGACCCGGACCAGAGACGGACCGAGCCGCCTCGTCCGCACGACCTGGAGGGAGAAGAAGCGGAACGGGGCGGCTACGGCGGTAGTCACGTGCGGCTCCTGGACGTCAGGACGGGGGAGGGGGTCAGGCGACCTTCTTGGCCGACTCGATGGCCTTCGCGAGGTTCTCCACCAGAGGCGTGCACTTGTCGTACGACAGGATGGGCTCGGGCGAACGCGAGATGACCTGACCGGCCTTGACGGCGGGCAGCTTCTTCCAGGTCGCCTCGGTGATGTCGGCCGGCTGGATGGTGGAGGCGCGGTCGTCCATCATGATGACGTCCGCCGGGTACTTGTCGACGTTCTCCCAGCTGAGGTTCTCGAACCAGCCGCCGTTGGCCTCCATGGCCTTCTTCGGGGGCTCGACGAAGTTCACGCCGAGAGCCTTGAAGTACTCCAGGTCGATGGAGAAGTTGGAGCCGGAGACGTAGAAGATGGCGTCGGAGGCGGAACCAGCCATGACCTTGATCTCGGGGCGGGACTTGGCGGCCTTGCGCAGTCGCTCGGAGGCGGCCTCGAAGCGCTTCTTCGCGTCGACGACCTTCGCGGCCTTGAGGTCGGCGCCGAGGGACTCGGCGAGCTCGGCCATGCGCTGCAGCGGCTTCGGCATCTGACGGTCGAAGACCGAGAGCGCGACGCTCGGGGCGAGCTTGGCGATCTTGTCCTTGGACGCCAGCGGGACGTACCAGAGGCTGCCGGCGGAGTCGAAGGTGGTGGTGATGAGCACCTCGGGCTGGAAGGCCGCGTACTGCTCGACGTTGAACTGGTCGAACCTGTTGCCGAAGACGGTCAGCTTGCTGACGTCCATGTCGCCGGCCTGGACGTCGGCCTTGCCGTCCTTGGTCTTGGTCGGGCCGAAGACGCCCGTGACCTCGATGCCGTAGTCGTACAGGGCGGCGGCGACGCCGGTGAACGCGACGATCTTCGTGGGAACGTGGTCCAGGCTCACGGTCTTGCCGCGGTCGTCCTTGAAGGACCAGGGGCCGGACTTCTTGGCACCCTTCGCGTCCGAGCCGCCGTCCTTGGAGTCCTCACTGCCACACGCGGTCACGAGGGCGCCGAGCCCGAGAGCACCACCGGCGGCGAGCAGGCCGCGGCGGGAGTAACGGGCGGTACGGGCGTTCGACATGACGGGATCGCTTTCGTGCGTACGGAGCCGCTGCGGGCACGGCTGACAGCCGCTTGGCTGGAACGAGGCTTAGGTTAGCCTAACCTGAGATCATGTCCAGGGGGGCGGGGGGTGTGTGCCCGGGGG
>NZ_JAIGQA010000078.1:0-32464 GCF_019733245.1 Streptomyces sp. WAC04114 | reverse complement strand
GCGGGGTGGGCCGGGTGGGTGGTCATGGCCGCTGCTCCTTCCGGAGGTCGGCGTTGCCGTTGTCCTCCACGGTCCCACGGTCTCAGTGCGCCGCGTCCAGCCGGGCGCGCTGCTCGGAGGTCAGCTCCAGATCCACCGCGGCCAGGTTCTCGTCCAGCTGTGCCACCGAGGAGACCCCGGCCAGCGGCAGGACGGGCAGTTCGCCGCCGATCTGCCAGGCCAGGACCACCTGGTTGACGGTCGCGCCGGTCTCCCGGGCCACGTCGCGCAGCACGGCCAGCCGGGCCGGGGTACCGGGGTGGTCGTAGTCGGCGGGGAGCCGCTCCGGCCGGGTGTAGGCGCCCTTCAGCAGCGGTGAGTAGGCGACCAGGGTCAGGCCGGGCTCGGCCCTGAGGTAGCCGAGCAGGTCGGGGCCGGCGTGGCCGAGGCTGCCGTCCGGGAAGAGAGGGTCGGGGACGTCGCTGCGGGGGCGCAGGTGGGTGTGCGCGTACTGGAGGACCTCGTAGCCGGGCAGTCCGGCCTCGGCGGCCAGGGCCCGGGCCCGTTCCACGCGCCAGACGGCGTGGTTGCTCACGCCGAGCAGTCCGGCGGTGCCGTCGGCGACCAGGGCGGCGAAGGCCTCGACGGTCTCCCGGAGCGGGACGGTGCGGTCCTCGATGTGGGCGTAGAGCAGGTCCAGTTTCGCCAGGCCGAGGCGTTCGCGGCTGCGGTCGGCGGATTCGCGGATCACCTTCGCGGACAAGCCCTCGGCGTTGTCGACGTAGCCGGTTCCGGGGGCCAGGGGGCGGGCGCCGAGCTTGGTGGCGACGACGATCTCGTCGCCGACGCCCCGGCTGCGCCGCCAGCGGCCGAGGAGTTCCTCGCTCTGGCCGCCCTGTCCGCCGTCAGTCCAGAAGGCGTAGTTGTCGGACGTGTCGATGAAGTTCCCGCCGGCTTCGACGTAGCGGTCGAGCAGGGCGAAGGACGTCGCCTCGTCCGTCACCGAGCCGAAGAGCATCGCGCCGAGCGCGAGGACGCTCACCTCGCGGCGGGTCGTGGGATCGGTGCCGATCGTGCGGTACTTCATGTGTCGCTCCCTTCGGTGATCCCCGGTTCCGGGGCACGGAGGGAGTCAACGGCTTGGAGCGCTCTCGAGGTCAAGGGCGGACGCACAACGAAAAAGGGTCCCGCAGGCATCGGCCTGCGGGACCCTTCGCACCGTCGGGACGACAGGATTTGAACCTGCGACCCCTTGACCCCCAGTCAAGTGCGCTACCAAGCTGCGCCACGTCCCGGTGCGCGCCACCCGCGGTGAACCGCGTGATCGCGCGAACAGCACCTTACCCCACACCCCTGGCCGCGCCGAAAACGGGCCGGGCGGGACAATCGGCTTATGGGCAGCACAGGAGAGACCGGCCCGGGCCGGACGGGCGACGCACGGGACCGTGACAGTGAGGGGCGGGCGCGCAACGCCCGGCCCCGGGACGGTCTCGGCCGGCCCCTGCCGTACGACGCGGACGGCGTTCCCCGGCAGCCCGAGGGCGTCGTCCGCAGCCCGGAGGAGACCGTGGCGGAGGCGCAGCGGCTGCTGGACGAGGGCAAGCCGTTCCACGCGCACGAGGTGTTCGAGGACGCGTGGAAGTCGGGCCCCGACGAGGAGCGCGAGCTGTGGCGCGGCCTCGCGCAGCTCGCCGTGGGCCTCACGCACGCCGCCCGCGGCAATCTGACGGGCGGGGCCCGGCTGCTGAGGCGCGGGGCGGGCGCGGCCGAGGCATGGGTGTCCGGGTCCGGGCAGCCCCGGCCGCACGGCATCGACGTGGCGAGCGTGGCCGCATGGGCACGGGAACTGGCCGGGGACGTGGAACGGGACGGCCGCGCGGTGGACGCGGGGGCACGGGCGCCTCGGCTGCGGGGCGGGGGGTCTGGGCGCTGAGCCGAGGGCCGATGACGTGAACTGGGCACTGAGCCAGGGGCGGATGACGGTGGCCCGGGTGCCGAGCCTGGAGCCGGTGACAGGGACACGGGCGCTAAGCCCGGGCGCTAAGTCGGGAGCCCGATGACAGCGACCTTGGCGCTAAGCCAAGAGCCGGTGACAGCGCCCCGGGCGCCAGGCCAGCAGCCAGTGACGGGAACCCACGCGCCGAGCCACGAGCCGGTCACAACGACCCGGGCCCCTAGCCCAGAGCCGGTGACGGGAAACCGGGCGCTGGGCCACGAGCCGGTGACAGGCACCCGGGCGCCAAGCCCGGGGGCCGATGACAGCGACCTTGGCGCTAAGCCAAGAGCCGGTCACAGCGACCCGGGCGCCAAGCGAAGAGCCGGTGACATGGCCCCGGGGACCTGGCCCGGGGCCGGTGATCCGACCGCGGTGAACCCGGCCTCACCCCCGTGCGGCAGACTCGGGGCGTGCGAAAGATTCATGTCATCGGTATCGGCGCGGGCGACCCCGACCAGCTCACCCTCCAGGCGGTCCGGGCACTGCGGAGCACGGACGTGTTCTTCATCCTGGAGAAGGGCGAGGTGAAGGCGGATCTCACCGGGCTCCGCCGGGACATGCTCGACGCGCACGTGCCCGAGGGGACGTACCGCGTCGTCGAGGCGCGTGACCCGGAGCGGGACCGGAGCGCCGGCGGTTCGGCCTACTCCCCCGCCGTCGGGGACTGGCGCAGCGCCCGCGCCGACATCTACGAGCGGCTGATCGCCGAGGAGCTCGGCGAGGAGCAGACCGGCGCGTTCCTGGTATGGGGCGACCCGTCGCTCTACGACAGCACGCTCGGGATCCTGGAGGAGGTGCTGGAGCGCGGCGCCGTCGCGTTCGAGTACGACGTCGTGCCCGGCATCAGCAGCGTCTCGGCGCTGGTCGCCCGGCACCGCACGGGCCTCAACCGCGTCGCGCGGCCCGTGCAGATCACCACCGGCCGGCGCCTGGCGGAGGGCTTCCCGGAGGGCGTGGACGACGTCGTGGTGATGCTCGACGCCCACCAGACCTTCCGGCAGTACGCGCAGGAGGACGTCGACATCTACTGGGGCGCCTACATCGGCACCCCGGACGAGATCCTCGTCTCCGGCCCGATCGCCGAGGCCGGCCCCCGCATCGAGCGCCTGCGTGCCGAGGCCCGCGAGCGCAAGGGCTGGATCATGGACACGTATCTGCTGCGCCGCAACCCCCGCGACTGACGGTACCGGCGGCCACATCACGGGCACTCGTACGGCCGTTCCGTCGGCCGCCGGGCCGGCTCGGCGTGAGCGCCCTACCCGAGCCCCAGCCGTTGCAGCACGCCCTCCACATCCGGCACCGCCGCCACACCCTCCGGCAGCGGCGGCCGCCGTACCACCACGACCGGCACTCCGAGCTCCCGGGCCGCGGTCAGCTTGGCAGCCGTCGCCGCTCCCCCGCTGTCCTTGGTCACCAGGACGTCGACGCGGTGCTCGCGCAGCAGGGCCGTCTCGCCGGGGACGGTGAACGGGCCGCGGGCGAGCAGCACATGGGTGTCGGGCGGCATCGGCGGCTCGGGGGGATCCACCGACCGCACGACGAAGTGCAGGCGCGACAGGTGGGCGAAGGAGGCCAGGCCGAGGCGCCCGGTGGTGAGCAGCACCCGGTGGCCCAGGCGCGGGAGCAGGTCCGCGGCCGCGTCCAGTGAGGGGACGGAATGCCACTGGTCCCCGGGGCCGGGCCGCCAGCCGGGGCGGCGGAGCACCACCGCGGGCACGCCTGTCCCGGCCGCGGCGCGGGCCGCGTTGGCCGTGATCGACTCGGCGAAGGGGTGCGTGGCGTCGACGAGCGCGTCCACGCCCCCCTCCCGCAGCCAATCGGCCAGCCCCGACGCCCCGCCGAAGCCTCCGACGCGCACCTCCCCGTCGAGCGCCCCCGGCTTGGCCACGCGCCCCGCCAGGGATGTCGTGACGCGCACGCCGGGACGTGCGCACAGCGCGGCGGCCAGGGCTCGGGCCTCGGCCGTGCCGCCGAGGATCAGGACGTGGAGGGACACGACGTCGAGCCTACGAGGTCGGGTGCGGCGGACAGGGGGATGGGGGTGCCGAGTGGCGAACCGGAGGCCCGGGGGACCGCGAATCCGGCGAACCGGCCAACCGGCCAACCGCAGCGCGACCGTGCCGACCGGCGAAGGCCGCTCCCCGTGGTTATCGTCCTGCCATGGAGTCCGTGCGTGCCGTGCTCATCGACATCGACGGGGTGCTCACCGTCTCGTGGCGGCCGCTGCCCGGGGCCGTCGAGGCGTTGCGGGAGGTCCGGGAAGCCGGATTCGGCGTTCTGCTGGTCACCAACACGACCTCCCGTACCCGGGCTTCGATCGCGGGCACGTTGGCGGAGGCGGGGTTCCCGGTGTCCGCCGAGGACATTCTGACCGCGCCCGCCGCCACCGCCGCGTACCTCGCCGAGCACTGCCCCGGCGCCCGCTGCGCGCTGCTGAACAGCGGCGACATCGCCGAGGACCTCGAAGGGGTCACCGTCGTGGAGGCGGGTGACACCGAGGCCGTGCCGGATGTCGTCCTGGTCGGCGGGGCCGGCCCCGAGTTCGGCTACGCGGCGCTCGACCGGGCCTTCGGCCATCTGCAGCGCGGGGCCCGGCTGGTGGCGATGCACCGCAACCTGTACTGGCGTACGGCCGAGGGGCTGCGGCTGGACTCGGGGGCGTTCCTGGCCGGGCTGGAGCGGGCCGCACGGGTGGAGGCCGAGATCACCGGCAAGCCGGCGCGGGCGTTCTTCGCGTCGGCGCTCGCCCGGCTGGGCGTCGGTGCGCGGGAGGCGGTGATGGTCGGGGACGACGTCGAGTCCGACGTGCTGGCGGCGCAGCGGGCCGGGGTCACCGGCGTACTCGTGCGGACCGGGAAGTTCCAGCCGGAGACGCTGCGGGCCGCCGACGGCACGCCGGACCACGTGATCGACTCCTTCGCGGATCTTCCGGCGCTGCTGCGGGGGTCAGCGCAGCAGTAGTTGCAGGCCGCCCACCACGGTCGCCGCGATGACGAGCTGCTCGAACAGCCGCTGGTTGATCCGGTGCACGGCCCACTTGCCGAACAGCGCGCCGGGCACGACGAACGCCACGAGCGCGAGGTCGAGGAGCAGCGAGCGGCCGTCGATCAGGCCGAGCCCGGCGCTGAAAGGCAGCTTGGAGACGTTGACGATCAGGAAGAAGAAGGCCGAGGTGCCGAGGAAGCCGAGCTTGCGGAAGCCGGCGGAGAGCAGGTACATCGACATCACGGGGCCGCCGGCGTTGGCGACCATGGTGGTGAAGCCTCCGAGGACGCCGTAGGAGCGGGCCTTGAGGCGGCCCGCGCGGGTGGTGACCGACTCCGGCTCCACCTCCTTGTCGGCCGTACGGCGGCGCCACACCGTCACGGCCGCCATCAGCAGCAGGATCGCGCCGATCGAGGTCCGTACGATCGCGTCGTCCGCCCAGAGCAGGAACACCGTGCCGACGACGACGCCCGCGGCGACCGCCGGGAACAGCCGCCACAGCGTGGGCCAGTGGGCGTGCCGCCGGTAGGTGGCGACGGCCAGGAGGTCTCCGGCGATCAGGACGGGCAGCAGCACGCCGGTGGAGGCGCGGGCGGGCAGCACCGCGGCGAAGATGGCGAGGCTGACCGTGTTGGCCCCGCTCACGGCGGTCTTGGAGAAGCCGACGAGCAGGGCCGCGAGGGCGAGGGCGGCGAACTCCCAGCCGGTGATGTGCCAGAGCGTCATGGTGTTCATGCGAACACTGATGCTATGTGCAACGAACAGGGGCCCGTAAGCGCTGTCTCGCCTGATGGGCCGGGGGCCGGGCTCCGCTAGGGCCGCTCGACGAGGACGGCGCTTCCCTGGCCCACCCCGACGCACATCGTGGCGAGACCCCGGCCCGCCCCCGTACGCCGCATCCGGTGGAGCAGCGTCGTGAGGATGCGGGCGCCCGAGCAGCCCAGGGGGTGGCCCAGCGCGATGGCGCCACCGCTGGGGTTGACCAGGTCGGGGTCGATGCCGAGCTGGTCCACGCAGGCCAGCGCCTGGGCGGCGAAAGCCTCGTTGAACTCGGCCTCCTGAAGGTCGCCGATGCTCCAGCCGGCGCGGGTCAGCACCTTGCGGGTGGCGGGGACGGGGCCGATGCCCATCACGTCGGGGTGGACACCGGCCGAGGCGCCGGCGACGTAGCGGCCCAGGGACTGAAGGCCCAGGTCGTTCAGGGCGTCCTCGCTGACGAGGACGAGGCCGGCGGCGCCGTCGTTCATCGGCGAGGCGTTGCCCGCGGTGACCGTGCCGCCGTCGCGGAAGACCGGCTTGAGCCGGGACAGCTTGTCGTACGAGGTGTCCTCGCGGACGCATTCGTCGGTGTCGACGACCACGCCGTCGGGGCGCTCCACGGGGAGGAGTTCGTCGTCGAAGTGACCGTTCTTGCGGGCCAGGGCGGCGAGCTGGTGGCTGCGCAGGGCGAACTCGTCCTGGCGTTCGCGCGGGATGCCGTAGCGCTCGGCGACCTCCTCGGCGGTCTCGCCCATGGCCAGCAGTCCGTGCAGCTCGCGCATCGCCGGGTTGACCAGGCGCCAGCCCAGGCGGGTGTCGGCGGTCTCCATGCGGTGCGGCAGGGCCTCGTCGGGGCGGGGCAGCACGAAGGGGGCGCGGCTCATCGACTCGGAGCCGCCGGCGATCACGATGTCGGCCTCGCCGGAGGCGATGGTGCGGGCGGCGGTGGTCACGGCCTCCAGGCCCGAGGCGCAGAGGCGGTTGACGGTGGCGCCGGGCACGGAGTCGGGGAGGCCGGCGAGCAGCGCCGCCATGCGGGCGACATTGCGGTTGTCCTCGCCGGCCTGGTTGGCGGCTCCCCAGTAGACGTCGTCGATCCGGGCGGGGTCCAGCGCGGGCGATCCGGTCACCAGGGCGCGGACGACGGTCGCCGCGAGGTCGTCGGGCCGTACCGAGGAGAGGGCTCCCCGTAGCTTGCCGATGGGGGTGCGGCGGGCGGCCGCGAAGTGGACGGGACGCACGAGAGGCTCCTCACGCCGCGCATCAACGCGCAATTAATTAGCACTGCTAGTTTCGGACTATAGACCCTCACCCCGCCGTCTGTGAAGATTCTGCGCCTCCCTGGGTTTCCCGAGGATCATTTCGCAGGCCGGACGATCCCCAGGTGTCGCGTTTGCACCAGAGCGCCCGGGGCACCCGCGCGTCCATGGAGTGGTTGCGGAGCGCCGCCTGCGTGGACGAGGACCCCGAGTTGTTCTTTCCCGTCGGCACCGTCGGCCCCGCCCTGCGTGACGTGAGCGCCGCGAAGCGGGTCTGCGCGCGCTGCCCGGTGACCGACCAGTGCCTGGATTTCGCCCTGGCCAGCGGTCAGGCCTCGGGCGTGTGGGGCGGCACCGGCGAGGAGGAGCGCGACCGACTGCTCCGCACGACCAGGAACGACGTGAGAAGGAGAAGCGCCCTATGACGACTGTGAGGAGCACACTGCCCGACGACGCCCGGAAGGTCGCCTGCGAGGCACTCCAGGACACCTTGGTGGATCTGCTCGGGCTCTCGCTGGTCGGGAAGCAGGCGCACTGGAACGTCGTCGGACCGCGGTTCCGGTCCATTCACCTCCAGCTCGACGAGGTGGTCACGGCGGCCCGCGACTTCGCCGACACGGTCGCGGAGCGGTCCGCGGCGCTCGGCGTCCCGCCGGACGGCCGTCCGGAGACCATCGCCAAGGCCTTCACGCTGCCCGCCCCGAAGGAGGGCTGGGTGCGCGACTCGGACGCCGTGCAGGTGATGGTGGAGGCGCTGCAGGAGGCGGCGGGCCGGCTGCGCGAGCGCATCGACGCGACCGAGAAGGCCGACCCGGTCACCCAGGACCTGCTGATCACCATCACCGCGGAGCTGGAGAAGCAGCGGTGGATGTTCGACGCCGAGAACTTCCCCCGCTGACCCGCGAGGCCACGGCGAAGAGCATGCGACGGACCTACGGAAGGGGCAGGCGATGACCGACGCCCTCGAACTCGACGCGCTGTGGGAGGACTTCCACCGCGTGGTGAACATGACCTCGCAGGAACTCGCGGCCTGGCTGCGGGTCCGCGACGCCGACGAGAACGCCGAGCCACTGCCGGAGCAGGCGGGCCCCGCCACCGGACGGCACGTCCTGGCGATCCTCCAGAAGCGGCGCACCGACCTGACCGAGGACGACCTGCGCGTGATGCGGAAGGTCGTGGAGACGGTCACCGACCAAGTGGACCTGGAGAACGAGCCCGAGCCCGAGGTGACGGCGGAGGACACCCGTCGCAGGCACCGGCTGATGACGGTCGGGCACGACACGCTGAGGGGATAGGCCGCGTGGGCCGCGAGGAGCGCGTCGTACGGCACCTCGTCGGCGCGCACGGCCGGACGTACGCCGAGGAGGCGGGCATCGCGCTGAAGGACACCCCGCAGCCGCTGTACCGGCTGCTGGTCCTGTCCCACCTGCTCAGTGCCCGCATCCGCGGCTCGATCGCGCTGGCCACCGCCCGTGCCCTGCACGAGGCGGGGCTGCGCGATCCGCGGCGCATGGCGCGGGCCTCGTGGCAGGAACGGGTCGACGCGCTGGGCCGCGGCGGCTACCGGCGCTACGACGAACGGACGGCGACCCAGCTCGGGGAAGCCGCCGGGCTGCTGAACGACCGATGGGGCGGCGACCTGCGGCGGCTGCGCCGGGAGGCGGACGGCGAGGTCCCCGAACTGCGCCGTCTGCTCCAGGAGTTCCCCGGCATGGGCCCGGCGGGTGCCGGCATCTTCCTGCGCGAGGCGCAGGGCGTCTGGCCGGAGGCGGCCCCCTCCTTGGACGCCAAGGCCCTCCAGGGCGCCGAGCGGCTGGGTCTGCCGCGGGATCCCGAGCGCCTCACCGAACTGGCCGGGGACACCGACCCGGCCGTGCTCGCCGCCGCGCTGGTGCGGGCGGCGATGGACAAGGACGTCGTGCGGGACACGCTCGCCCGCGCGGGATGAGCGGCTCCGTCACCGGATCCATCAGGCCTCACCCGAGCAGCCAGCCCCCGTCCACGGTCAGTTCGACCGCGTTCACCGACCGGTTCCGCAGCAGGAAGTCCACCGCGTCCACCACGTCGGCCATCGCGGCGAGCCGCCCCGTGGGGGTCTCGGTGCGCAGCGTGGCGAGGACCTTCTCCGGCTTGGCCTGCCAGTACGGGCTGTCACCCACGACACCGGGATGCACGGCGTTGACCCGCACGGGAGCGAGCTCCACGGCGAGGGAGTTCATCAGGCCGCGCACTCCGGCGTTGACCGTCGCCACCGTCGTCGCGCCCGGGTAGGGGCGTTCCTTGGCCTGGCCGCCGAAGAGCACGATGGCGCTGTCGTCGTGCAACCGGGTGCGCAGCGTGTGCACGACCTCCGTGTAGCCGACGAGTTTGAGGGTGACCAGCCGCAGGGCGGCGTCGATGTCGTACTCGGTGACCTTGTTGTCGTCGCGCGAGACGCCCGCGATCACGAGGTGGTCGACGCGGCCCATGCCGTTCAGGGCCGCCGCGATCTCCAGCGGCCGTTCCAGGTCGAGGGCGAGTCCGCGCGCGCCCATCTCCTTCGCGACCACGTCGGCGCGCTGGGCGTCGCGGCTGGTGAGCACCACGTCGTCCCCGCGCTCGGCACTTGTGCGGGCGAACTCCAGCCCGATCCCGGACGTTCCGCCTACGACGAGCACACTGCTCATGACTTCTCCTCCAGTGCCGCGCGCAGGTAGTCCCAGTCCCGCGTGAAGCGGTACGAGTGCCGCGACGGCGGTTGCGGCGCCTGCGTCTCCAGCCAGCGCAGGGGCCCCTGCCCCGCGTTGACGAAGCCGTGCACGCATCCGGCGCCGGCCCAGGCCAGATCGCCCGGCTGCAGCCGGTACCGCTCGCCGTCGAGGGTGGCCTCCGCGACGCCCTCCAGGATCAGATACGTCTCCTCGAAGGGGTGGTCGTGGGTGCCGATGATCCCGTCGGACGCGTACTGCACCATGAACATCGTCGAGGCGACCGCGCCCAGGTCGCCGTCGATCATCATCTTCACCGTGATCCCGCTGTAGACCAGCAGCGCGGTCCGCATGCTCGCCGTTGCGGCCAGCAGGTCCTGGGACTGCTTGCCCGGGTCCATCTGGGCGGGCTCGAAGTGGCCGAAGGCGCGGGTGCGCGGGTCGCGGACGTCGACCCGGGCCGGCTCGCGCGCGGGCAGATCCGGCACGGCCTGGGTGTCGTGTCCGTAGCGGGCCCGCGGCACGGGGGCCAGCATGTCCGCCCAGCGTCCGCCGGTGCTCCCGGCCCCGCGCCAGGCGTGCGGGACACCGGTCGGCAGCAGGCCGTGGTCGCCCTCCTCCAGCAGGTGCGAGCCGTCCGGCCGGTCGAGGATCACGGCCCCGTCGAGGACGAAGAAGGACTCCTCGTACGAGTGCACATGGGCGGGCACGCGGCCGTCGGGCCGCAGTTCGCACAGACCGAAGCCGGTGTGGACGCTGCCGTCTTTCTCGCCGACCAGCGTCCTGCGCCGGTGGCCGTGGCCGTCGTACGGCGGCTCGGGCAGGTCGGCGGCGTGGCGCACCAGGTGATTCGTCATGCCGGTGTCTTCGCCCCCTTGGCCTCCTTCGCCGCGAGGAGCCGGTCGCGGGCCTCGCCGACGAGCCGCAGGGCACGTGCCGTGTCGCCGAGGAGCCGGCCGTCGCGTTTGTGGATCACGCCGTCGACGACGACGGTGTCCACGTTGGAGACGTCGGCGCACAGGGTCACCGCGGCCACCGCGTCGTGCACCGGGGCGACGTTCGGAGCGGTGGCGTCGATCGCGACGATGTCGGCGCGCTTGCCGGGGGTCAGGGAGCCGGTGCGGGCCTCGAGCCCGGCGACGTGGGCGCCGTTCACGGTGGCGATCTCCAGCATCTGACGTGCCGTCAGCATGGTGCTGGGAACCGGCATGTTGGCCTGCCAGCAGTCGGCGTTGACACGGGCGCGCTCGGCGCCGAAGGCCGCCCGGATCTGGGTGAACATGTCGCCGGGGACGGTGGTGACGACGTCGATGCTGAGCGCGGGCCGCAGTCCGTGCTCGATGGCCTGCATCACGGGCGGCCAGCCGTGCCCCATCTGGAGCTCCACCTGCGGCGCGACGGACACCGTGCCACCGCTGTCGGCGACCATCCGCCACTCCTCCCCGCTGAGATAGCAGCTGTGGACGTAGGTGGTGTCCGGGCCGAGCAGCCCCAGGTCGTGGAGGTGCTTCACCATGCCGAAGCGGCCGGCCAGCCGTCCCATCGCCACGTGCACGGTGATCGGGAGGCCCAGCTCGCGCGCCATGGCCCACTCGGCCGCGACGACCTCGTCGACGCAGAAGCCGGGGCCGCGGGTGGCCAGGCCCATGGTCAGCAGGCCGTCGTCGGACGCGAAGTGCGTGGAGCGGATCCGCCGTACGTCGTCCGCCGGGATCGCGATCGTGCTCTCGAACCAGTACTCGGCGAGGGAGGTGTTGGCGCTGCCGTACGCGTACTGCGCCCGGATCCCGGACTCCGCCAGGCCCTGGATCGCCGCGTCCGGGTGTTCGGGGGTGTTGTTGATGTGCGACCAGTCGACGAGCGTGGTGATGCCGGCGTTGAGGCACTCCAGCGCGCCCGCGAGGTTGCCCGCGTACACGTCCTCCGGGGTGTACAGGGGTGCGAAGGTGTCGAGGATGTCGACGAAGTAGTCGTCGAGGGTGGCGTCGGGGGCGACGCCACGGATCGGCGCCTCCCAGGTGTGGCGGTGGGTGTCGACGAAGCCGGGGATCACGATGTGGCCGGTCATGTCGAGGACTTCGGCGTCGGCGCTGATCTCGGGCTCGACGGCCATGATCCTGCCGTCCTCGACGAGGACGTCCCCCTGGGGCAGGTCCCCGATGTCCGGGTCCATCGAGATCACGTGACCGGAGCGCAGCAGTGTCCTTGTGGTCATCGCGCTTCCTCCCATGGGGTGTTCGGTGGCGGATGTGCGGCTCAGTACGCGGCGAGCCTGCGGACCTCCGTGACGACCTTGTCGACGGTCGGGATCACCTGCTGCTCCAGCGCGTCGGCGAACGGCAGCGGGACGCACTCCCCCGCCACCCGCCGCACGGGCGCGTCCAGCAGGCCGAACCCCTCGTCGGCGACGATCGAGACGACGGTGGCGCCCCAGCCGCCCTGGTACGGGTTCTCCTCGACGGTGACGAGCCGGGAGGTCTTGCGCAGCGAGGCCAGCACGGTCGCGGCGTCCAGCGGGACCAGGCAGCGCAGGTCGACGACTTCGGCCTCGATTCCCTCCCCGGCCAGGATCTCGGCGGCCCTCAGCGCCAGGGGGACCATCGAGGCGAGCGCGACGAGCGTGATGTCACCGCCCTCGCGGACGACGGCGGCCCGGCCCAGCTCGACGACGTGACCGGGCGGGGGCGGCGGGCCCTTGGTCGCGAACAGCCCCTTGTGTTCGAAGAAGACCACCGGGTCGTCGATGCGGATGGCCGCGGCCAGCATGCCGATGACATCGGCGGGCGTGGCCGGCGCCGCGATCTTCAGCCCGGGGACGGTCAGGGCCCAGTTCTCGGTGGCCTGGGAGTGCTGGGCGCCGAAGCCGAGTCCGCCGCCGTTGGCGGTGCGCACGACCAGGGGCACGGTCACCTGGCCGCCGGTCATGTAGCGCACCTTGGGGATCTCGTTGGCGAGGTAGTCCCAGCAGCAGGCCAGGAAGTCGGAGAACATGATCTCCGCGACGGGCCGCATCCCGGTCATGGCGGCGCCCATCGCCGCGCCCACGATGGCCTGTTCGGAGATGGGCGTGTCCCACACCCGCTCGGGTCCGAACTCCTTCAGCAGGCCGGTGGTCGTCTTGAACACCCCGCCGGCCGCGGCGATGTCCTCCCCGAGGCACACCACCGACGCGTCCCGCCGCATCTCGCGGGCGATGCCCTCGGCGACCGCGTCCCGGTAGGTGATCACGTCCGCCATGCGGCACCTCCGTCGGCCCACACGTCGGTCAGTGCCTCGCGCGGATCGGGCGGCGGCGCGGCCTTCGCCGCCTCAACGGCCCGTTCGACGACGGCCCGGGCCCGCTCGTCGGCCTCGGCGACCGTCTCCTCACCGACCCCGAGTTCGGCGAGGTGCCCCCGTGCGACGTCCAGCGGGTCGTGCTTCAGCCAGCGTTCGACCTCCTCGGCCGGGCGGTAGGCCGCCGGGTCGGTACGGCTGTGCCCGAAGTGGCGGTAGGTCTCGGCCTCCAGCACGGCGGGCCCGTCTCCGGCCCGGGCCCGTCGCGCGAGCCGCCCCACGGCCTCCTCGACCGCCACGACGTCGTTGCCGTCGACGACCTCGCCCGGGATGCCGTGGGCGGGGGCCCGGTCTGCGGCGGGGCGGGGCACGGCCGTGACGTCGGCGATCGGCGTGTACTCCATGTACAGGTTGTTCTCGCACACGAACAGCACCGGCAGCCTCCACACGGCCGCCAGGTTGAGGGACTCGTGGAAGGCGCCGATGTTGGTCGCGCCGTCGCCGAAGAAGGCGACCGCGAGCTGCTCGGTGCCGCGCAGCCGGGCCGACCAGGCCGCACCCACCGCCATCGGGAGGTGCGAGCCGACGATGGCGTACGAACCGAGCATGCCGGTGGCCGCCTTGGTCAGGTGCATGGAGCCGCCCCTCGCCCCGCACAGCCCGGTGGCCCGGCTCATCAGCTCGGCGAGGCACTCCTCGGGTGTGGCGCCCCGGGCGAGGGCATGGTGGTGGCCCCTGTAGGTGGCGAACACATAGTCGTCCGGACGCAGGGCGGCGCTCGCCCCCACGGCGACGGCCTCCTGCCCGGCAGCGAGGTGGGTGGTGCCCTTCACCAGGCCTTGGAGGAACAGGTCGTGGGCGGCCTTCTCCGTCCGGCGGATGACGTTCATCCGCTCGTACCGGTCGAGGAGCGCGCCGGCGTCCATCAGCGGTCCCCGGTGTTGAGGTGGGACTGCGCCTCACGGCGGGTGTTCAGTTCGCCTCCCACCGTCCAGTACTTGCGCCCGGCCACCAGCAGTTCCTCGGCGGGGAACTTGGTGATGACCTCACAGCCGTCGGCGGTGACGACGAGTTCCTCCTCGATCCGGGCCGCGGACCAGCCGTCGGCGGCCGGCCAGTACGTCTCCAGGGCGAACACCATGCCTTCTTCGAGGACTTCGGGGTGGTCGAGGGAGACCAGCCGGCTGAAGATCGGCTTCTCCCAGATCGACAGGCCGACGCCGTGGCCGTACTGGAGGGCGAAGGCGGCGGTCTCGTCGGCGAAGCCGAACTCCTCGGCGCGCGGCCAGACCCGCACGATGTCGGCGGTGGTGGCGCCCGGCCGGACCAGCGCGATCGCCTCGTCCATGTACTCCCGGCAGCGCACGTAGGCGTCCCGCTGCACCCGCGAGGCACTGCCCACCGCGAACGTGCGGTAGTAGCAGGTGCGGTAGCCGAGATGGCTGTGCAGGATGTCGAAGAAGGCCGGGTCACCCGGGCGGATCAACCGGTCGCTGTAGACGTGCGGATGCGGCGAACAGCGCTCGCCCGAGATGGCGTTGACGCCCTCGACGTACTCGCTGCCGAGGTCGTACAGCACCTTGCTGACGACGCCGACGCACTCGTTCTCGCGTACTCCCGGGCGCAGGTACCCGTACAGCTCCTCGTAGGCCGCGTCGACCATCGCGCACGCCTGGGTGAGCAGGGCGATCTCGTCGCCGGTCTTGATGCGGCGGGCCTCCAGGAAGACCTGCTGCCCGTCGACGACGTCGATGCCCTCGGCGCGCAGCGCGGCGAGCACCGGCATCTCGGCGACGTCGACGCCGAGGGGTTCGCCCGCGAGCCCGTGGTCGCGCAGCTCGGAGGCGATCTTGGCGGCCACGTCCTCGGCGATCCCGGCGTCCGGGTGGAAGGCGCCGCGCAGGGTGGAAATGCCGGCCCGGGCGCCGGTGGGCGGGCCGCCCTTGCCGTCGCTGTAGTCGAGCCACGGGTTGTACAGCTGGTGGTGGCGGGCGGCGGAGCCGAAGTCCCAGACGACCGGTTCGCCGTCGCGCACCAGCAGGGCGAAGCGGATCAGCTTGTCCATCGCCCAGGTGCCGATGTGGGTGGCCGTCATATAGCGGATGTTGGCGAAGTCGAAGCTGAGCACCGCGCCGAGCTCGGAGCGGTTCAGGGACTCGTGCAGCCGGGCCAGCCGCTGCCCGCGCAGCCGGTCCAGGTCGATGCGCTCTTCCCAGTCGACGGCGTTGGGTCCATATGTGCGGATCGCCATGGCGACCACCCCCACTTCGGAGTGAACGCCCGTGTGCAATGGGTGTCAAGTGTCACTGAACATCGCCGGACACGAACCAGACGCCCACAGCCGGTACCTCTCCATCGTTGCGGTAACGGTGGGGGGTCGTCGACTCGAAGCAGACGGAGTCGCCCGCCCGCAGCGTGTACTCCTCGAAACCGAGGGTGAGGACCAGCTCGCCGGAGGTCAGATAGCCGTACTCGGTGCCGGCGTGCCGCATCAGCCCGCCGGAGCCGGCGGACGAGCCGCCGGGCCGGTACGTCACCAGCAGGAAGTCGGCCTCGGCGCCCGGCACCCGCCCGAGGCGCTCCCACACCACCCCCGAGTCCAGCTCCAGCGTCTCGCGCCCGGCGGATCCGACCAGGGGCCCGATCCGCCGCCGGTGATCGGCGGCGAAGACGGCGAGGGCGTGCGGCACGGCAGTCTCCAGGACGGCCTTCGAGGCGGTCTCCGGGACCGTCTCCCGGACGGTCTCCCGGGCGTCGAAAAGGGACTCCACGGAGATCCCCAGCGCCGTGGTGATCGCGTACAGCGTGCTGACGGACGGCTGGCTCTTGCCGGTCTCGATCTGCGACACCAGACTCGCCGACACCCCGACCTCCCGGGCGAGTGCGCGCAGGCTCGTGCCGCGCTCCAGGCGCGCCTGCCGGATGCGCGTGCCGACGGGCGGCACGACGGCGGATGACACGGGCGGCTCCTCTGCTCGGGCGGCGTGACCGCTTGTGCAGTCTCATTGAACAGCGCCGGGGAGGCCTGACGCCAGGAGTCGGCAAACCCGCGCTCACCCGAACGGTCCGACGCCGGTGGTGGGCCATCGGCGGCGGTGGTGCGCTGAGGGCACGCGCCACGCTCTCAGGAGGCTCTCCCGATGACCCGTCGTCCGACCAGGCTCGCCCGCGTCCTGTCCTCCACCCTGGCGGCAGGCACGCTGCTCTCCACCGCCGCCTGCTCGGACGACGGCGGCACGGACGGTTCGCGCGCCTCAGGCGTCACCGCGTCCCAGGTCGCCGAAGTGCGGCAGACCCCCTCCCCCACCACCACCCTCTCCACGAACGGCGCCCGGACCGCGCTGATCACCGAGGCGGACATCGAGGACGACTGGACGCAGGTCAAGGACACGGAGGCCGAGAACTGGCACGACAGCCTGCTCGTCGGCACGGTCGACGTGTCCGACTTCGTGTCCGGCAAGGCCCAGGCGTCCGACTGCCAGCGGCTCATCGACTCCCTGTACGACGAGGATCTCCTGGGCCGGCCGTCGGGCGCCTCCGCGCTGCGCGGCTTCGAGCAGGGCGACTCCCGCCTGCTGTACCAGGTCGCCTCCTACGACCGGGCCGACCCGCAGGACTCCCTGGACTGGATGGCGACGCTGCCGGAGAAGTGTGACCAGTTCACCGTGACCGACGGCGACGAGAAGCGCACCGTCCAGGTCATCGAGACCTCGGTGCCCAAGGTGGGCGACGCCCGGCAGGGCCTGCGCGTGACGGTGCAGGGCTCGGTCGACGGCAACGACGCCACGCTGACCTTGAACGTCGCCGCCGTACGGGTCGGCGACGACGCGATCACCGTCACGGCGGGCGGGCTCGACGGGGGCGAGGACGACTCGATGAAGCAGGCGGCGCAACAGGGCACCGAGCGACTGGAGGACGTCCTGGCCGGGAAGTCGCCCGCCCCGAGCCCCACCTAGGCCGTCCGGCACGACGGGAAGCCCCTTTCCGGCCTCAACCGCCGTACCCGCTCCGCCGATTCCCGGGACAGCGTGATCATCGGAGCGGCACAATGGCGGCGGCGACCGGCCTCGGTCGTGCGGGCGAGGAGAGGACGAGTCGTGAGTGATGGCCACACCCCTTCGGGAGGGTCGGCGAGGCTGAACACCGGTGTGGCTCACAACGCGCGCGTGTGGAACTACTGGATCGGCGGCAAGGACAACTACGAGGTCGACCAGCAGGTCGGCGAGCACGTCGCCGGCATGTTCCCGATCATCCGGGACATCGCCCGCGCGGACCGGGACTTCCTCGGCCGGGCCGTGTCGTTCCTCGCCGGTGAGCGCGGGGTGCGGCAGTTCCTCGACATCGGCACGGGACTGCCGACGGCGGACAACACCCACGAGATCGCCCAGCGGATCGCGCCCGACTCGCGCATCGTCTACGTCGACAACGACCCGATCGTGCTGGTGCACGCCCGCACCCTGCTCACCGGCACCCATGACGGCGTCACCGCCAACATCGACGCCGATGTGCACGACCCGGACGCCATCCTCGAACGCGCCGGGCACACCCTCGACTTCACGCGGCCCGTCGCCGTGATGATGCTGGGCATCCTCAACTTCGTCCTGGACGTCGACAAGGCCCGGGACATCGTGCGCCGGATGATGGCCGCGGCACCGTCCGGCAGCTTCCTGGTCCTCACCCACCCGACGTTCGACGACGAGCTCGGCGGCGCGGGGCAGATCCCGGCCATGAAGTTCTGGAACGAGAACGCCACTCCCCCGATCACGGCCCGCAGCGGCGCCGACATCGCCGCGTTCTTCGAGGGCCTCGAGGTGCTCGAGCCGGGCATGGTGTCGTGCGGGCAGTGGCGCGCCGAGCCCGGTTCGGCGGTGCTGGTACCGCAGTACGGCGCGGTGGCCGTGAAGCCCTGACGGCGCCGCCCCCGTCGCAGCCCACGCAGAACCGCGGAGGACGTATGACCACCCTGGCCGATCCCGTGCCCGGCGGCCGCCCCGGCGACGTGGAGCGGGCCACCGCGCTGAGCGGCGAACTCGCCGGGCGGGGTGTGCACGGCGTGGTGCTGGCCTACGTCGACACCGCGGGCATCGGCCGGGTGAAGACCGTCCCGACGGCCCGGCTCGCCGCCGCGGCCGCCTGGGGCGTCGGCATGTCACCGGTGTTCGACACGTTCCTGGCGAACGACTCCATCGTCACCACCGACGTCCTCGGCTCGCCCGACGGCGACCTGCGCCTCTATCCGGACCTCGACCGGCTGGTCGTCCTGGCCGGGCAGCCCGGCTGGGCCTGGGCGCCGGTGGACCGCGTCACGCAGGACGGGGAGCGGCATCCCGGCTGCACCCGCACGTTCCTGCGCCGGATCGTCACCGAGGCGGCCGAGCGGCACGGCCTCACCTTCAGGGCCGCCATCGAGATCGAGTGGACCGTGGCCCGGGGGGACGCGCCCGGTGACGCGTTCGTGCCCGCGACGACCGGACCGGCGTACGGGGCGACCCGTCAGGTCGAGCTCGGGGACTACACCGCCGACCTGCTGGCGGCGTGCGCGGCCCAGGGCGTCGACGTCGAGCAGGTCCATCCCGAGTACGCGGCCGGGCAGTTCGAGATCTCGGTGGGTGCCGTCGATCCGGTGGCGGCGGCCGACCGCAGTGTCCTGGTCCGGCAGACCGTCCGTGCGGTGGCCCAGCGGCACGCACTGCGGGTCTCGTTCGCCCCGGCCGTCGTGGGCCGGGGTGTCGGCAACGGCGGGCACGTGCACCTGTCCGCCTGGCGCGACGGGGCGAACCTCCACGCCGGGGGCGCGGGCCGATACGGCATGACGGCGGAGGCGGAGTCCTTCACGGCCGGGATCCTCGCCCACCTGCCCGCCCTCACGGCCGTCACCGCCCCGAGCCCCGCCAGCCATCTGCGACTCAGGCCCTCCCAGTGGGCCGGGGTGTTCACGGCCTGGGGCCGCGAGACCCGGGAGACCGCGCTGCGGGTCGTCACCGGCACCGCGGGGCTGCGCGACCGGGCCGCCAACCTGGAGATCAAGCCCGTCGACCTGGCCGCCAACCCCTACCTCGCGATCGGCTCCCTGATCGCCGCCGGGCTGGACGGCCTGACGTCGTCCGCCCCTCTGCCCGAGGAGACCACCGGCGACCCGGCCCACCTGGGCGAGGCGGAAGCGGCGGCCCGGGGCGTGCGCCGGCTGCCGGACTCCCTGGAGCGGGCCGTCGAGGCCTTCCGCGACGACGAGGCCCTGCGGACGGCCCTCGGCCCGGTCCTGGCCGACGCGGTCATCGCCGTACGGCAGGGCGAGCAGGCGTCCGTCGCCGGGCTGGACGACGACCAGGTGGCGGCGGCGTACCGCTGGGTGTACTGACGTGAGCGCGGTCCGTGAGGCGCTCGACTCCGTACGGCTGGTCGACCACCACTGCCACGGCACCGTCACGGCCGACCTCGGCCGGGACGCCTTCGAGTCCCTCCTCACCGAGGGTGAGGCGTGGCCGGGGATGTCGCCCTTCGACACCCCGGTGGGCGTGGCCGTGCGCCGCCACTGCGCTCCCCTGCTCGACCTGCCCCGGCACGCGCCGGCCGGGGAGTACCTCGCTCGCCGCTCGGAACTCGGCCGGCGCGAGGTACAGCGCCGCTTCCTGCGCGCCGCGGGCACGGACGTCTTCTGCGTCGACACCGGCTACGCCCCCCACCCCCTCACCACGCCGCGGGAGATCGCCGAGGCCGCGGGCGGGACCTCGTACGAGGTCGTGCGGCTGGAGGGCGTCGCGGAGTCGGTGCAGGCAGCGGGCGTCGAACCGGACGCGTACGCGGATGCCTTCCACGCTGCCGCGCTGGAGGCGGTGCGGCGGCCGGGCGTGGTCGCCGTCAAGTCGGTGGCGGCCTACCGCACCGGCTTCGACCTGGACCCGGCCCGCCCCTCGGAGGATGAGGTCACCGAAGCGGCCCGGGGCTGGCTCTCCCGGGGTGGACGCCTCGACGACCCGGTCCTCGTACGGCACCTGCTGTGGACCGCCGTCGACCTCGGTCTGCCGCTCCAGCTGCACACCGGGTTCGGCGACAACGACATCCGGCTGCACGGGGTGGACCCCAGCCACCTCACAGACTGGCTGCACCTCACCGCCGGGAGGATCCCCGTCCTGCTCCTGCACTGCTGGCCCTACCAGCGACAGGCGGCCTACCTCGCCGCGGTCTTCGAGCAGGTGTACCTCGACGTCGGACTCACCCTCCACCACGTCGGCCCCGCCCGGGCGGGTGCGGTCCTCGCGGAGGCCCTGGAGATCACACCGTTCCGCAAACTGCTGTACAGCTCGGACGCCTATGGTGTGGCCGAGTTCTACCACCTCGGGGCGCTCGCCTTCCGGCAAGGGCTCGCGGAACTGCTCCAGGGGCGCGTGGACGCCGACGAGCTGTCCCTGCCGGACGCGCTGCGGATCGCGCGGTGGACCGGGCGGGACAACGCCCTGCGCATCTACCGGCTACGGGATCACGGGCCGGAGGACGATTGAACAGGCGTGTGGCCGGTCACAGTTCTCCTCGAGCGGCTACCCAGGAAGTCCGAACGGCTGAAAGTATGATCAAGCAATGTCTGACATGACCGAAACCACGCCCGGCTGGCTGTCCTCCGACGAGCTGGAGATGACACGCGCCCGCATGCCGATCCTCTACGTCGAGGCCGTCCCGGTCCGCGTCGACGACAGCGGCGAGGTGACCAGCGTCGGCCTGCTGCTGCGCATCGGCCCCGACGGTACGGTCAGCCGGACGCTGGTCTCCGGCCGCGTGCTGCACCACGAGCGCGTCCGCGACGCCCTGCTGCGCCACCTGGAGAAGGACCTCGGCCCGGTCGCGCTCCCCCGCGTCCCGGCGTCGCTCCAGCCGTTCACGGTCGCGGAGTACTTCCCGACGCAGGGCATCACGCCCTACCACGACCCGCGCCAGCACGCGGTGTCCCTGGCCTACATCGTGCCGGTGTCGGGTGACTGCCGGCCCCGGCAGGACGCGCTCGACCTGGTGTGGTTCAGCCCCCAGGACGCCGTCTCGGAGGCGATGCAGAGCGAGATGCCGGGCGGGCACGGGGTGCTGCTGAAGCAGGCGCTGGCGCATGCGGGCTGCGCGATCTGAGGCCTAAGCTCTTGTCCGTGACCGACCTCCGGCCAGGAGGTGCTCGTGATGGCCGCGGAGCAGAACCCGTTTCCCGGGCAGCCACACCTGCCCGACCTGCATGTGCGCCTGCGCACGGAGCTGAGCCGGATCGACGAGCAGCTGCGCGCCCTGCTGGACGCGATGGACCGGATGCAGGGCCTGCTGGACGCCGTGGTGGCCATCAGCCGCGAGGTGGAGCTCCCCGCGGTACTGCACCGCATCGTGACCACGGCCATGGACCTGGTCGGCGCCCGTTACGGCGCTCTCGGCGTGCTCAACGACACCGGTGAGCACCTGGAGGAGTTCATCACCGCCGGCCTCTCCGTGGGGGAACGCGCCGACCTGGCCGAGACCGGTCTGCCGACCGGCCGGGGCGTCCTCGGTCATCTGATCAGCCACCCCGAGCCCCTGCGGATCGGCGACATCCCGGCCCATGCCGCCTCCGTCGGCTTCCCGCCCGGCCATCCGCACCTGCGGAGCCTGCTCGGCGTCGCCATCGCCGTCCGCGGCGAGATCTACGGCGATCTGTACCTCTCCGAGCGGCGCGACGGGCAGCCCTTCGACGTCCACGACGAGAACGTCGTAACGGCCCTGGCCAGCGCCGCCGGCATCGCGATCGAGAATGTCCGCCTGTTCGAACGGGTGCGCGTGGGGGCCGAGCAGTTCCAGCGGCTGCTGCTGCCGACGCTGCCCGACCTGCGGCCGTTCACCGCCGCGGCCGTCTACCGGCCGGCCGCCGAGCCCAGCAGACTCGGCGGGGACTGGTACGACGCGATCCCGCTGCCCGACGACGTGGTGGCGGTCGTCATCGGTGACGTGGTCGGACACGACCTGCACGCCGCGGCGGCGATGGCCTCCACCCGCAACATGCTGCGCGCCCTGCTCTTCGACCGGGACAGTTCACCGGGCGCGGTCCTGACCCGGCTCGACCGCACGCTCCAGGCGGTCACGCCCAATCCCGTCACGACCACCGCTCTGGCCCGCATCGAACCGGACGGACCCGGCTGGCGCCTGCGCTGGAGCACCGCGGGGCATGTCCCACCCCTGCTGATCACTCCGGAGCGCCGGGTCGAGATCCTGACCGCCGAGCCCGGACTGCCGCTCGGGGTCGATCCCGAGGAGCCCCGCCCCGACCACTCCCGCTTCCTTCCCCCCGGCACCACCCTGGTCTTCTTCACCGACGGCCTGATCGAGCACCCCCGCCACCCCATCGACCGGAGCCTGGACGAGCTGGCCGATCTCGCCGCGGTCCACGCCGCCCTGCCCTTGCGGGACTTCGTGTGCGCGCTGGCCGATGACCATCCCAGCGACGGTCACGACGACATCGCCCTCCTCGCCCTGCGGACTCCGGCGGCTTGACGCCCGGGCGCCCGGGCATCGGTGAGAGCCGAACATCCAGCTCAGCGGCCTTGTGGAGGATCCGGGGAATCCGGCGGATGATGGTCGGGGGATGTCGATGCGGAGGCGCCGATGACGGTCGCGCGGCAGGCACGGCCCCGGCGCCGGGTCCGGGTCGCCCTGGAGATCTGCGCCGTCGCCGGGCTCTACTACGGCGCGGCCGAACTCGGGTTGCTCCAGCAGCTGGTGCGGAATCAGGTCACGCCACTGTGGCCGCCGAGCGGCATCGCGCTGGCGAGCCTGCTCCTGCTCGGACCGCGGGTCTGGCCCGGGATCGCGCTCGGCGCGTTCCTGGTCAACGTCACGCTGGGGCCGTCGGTGCCGGCCGTTCTCGCCATCGCCGCGGGCAACACGCTCGCGCCGGTCTGTTCATACGTCCTGCTCCGCCGTGCCGGGTTCCACAACGAACTGGACCGGCTGCGGGACGCGCTGGCCCTGATCTTCCTCGGGGCCTTCACCGGGATGCTGGTCAGCGCCACGGTCGGCAGCGGGACGCTGGCCCTGACCGGTGTGCTGGACGCCGGCGACTTCGCGTCGACCTGGTCGGTCTGGTGGACCGGTGATGCGATGGGTGTCCTGACGGTCACCCCCGTGCTGCTCCTGCTCCGCTCGGCCCACTGGCCGCGGGGCGTCTCACCGGCCCGGTGGGCGGAGGGGATCCTGCTGGTGGCGGCCACGGCCTGCGTCGGCTTCGTCGAGACCAGCGAGACACCGCTGCTGTTCCTCGGATTCCCGCTGCTGATCTGGGCCGGCTTCCGCTTCCGGCTGCCCGGGGCCGCGCCCTGCGCCCTCGCGGTGTCGGTCTTCGCGGTCGTCTCGGCCGGGCAGAAATCCGGCCCGTTCGCCGGCCACGACCTGTTCACCAACATGATCACCCTGCAGGCGTTCAACGCCTCCGCCTCGCTGACCGCGCTCCTGCTCGGGGCGGCCGTGGGGGAACGGGCCCAGACCGAGCGGGAGATCGCCCAGGCGTGCAGACAGCTCGCCGAGATGGCGAGCAGGATCGCCACCAGCGACCGCAGGCCGGCACTCCCCGTCCGCAGAAATGATCAAGAGGCCGTATCCGTGGAATCCGATACGGCCTCTGAGTGACTGCCTCACAGTCGGGACGACAGGATTTGAACCTGCGACCCCTTGACCCCCAGTCAAGTGCGCTACCAAGCTGCGCCACGTCCCGTTGCCCGTCTGACCTGGGAGTTCCCCCGGCCGAAACGCGCAGGGAAACAATACCGCACTCGCACCGGTGATCGCGCATTCGTTTCCGGGCGGGAGCCGCTTGACCTCAAGTTTGGTTGAGGTTGCACGCTCGTCGTCATGACCGACGCGACGCAGACGTACGCATACACGTATGCCGACCTGGCGGGCCTGATGGGCCTGATGACCGGCGACGAGAAGCACGGCCCGGCCGCGACGTCCACGCTGGACGTGCTGTGGGTGCTGTACGACCGGGTGCTGCGGGTGAGCCCGCAGGGCAGGGACGACCCGGGGCGGGACCGGTTCCTGCTGTCGAAGGGGCACGGGCCGATGGCGTACTACGCCGTGCTGGCCGCCAAGGGGTTCCTGCCGGTGGAGTGGCTGCCGGGCTTCGGCTCGTACGACTCCCCGCTCGGCCACCATCCCGACCGGACGCTCGTGCCGGGGGCCGAGATTGGCAGCGGATCGCTGGGGCACGGGCTGCCGATCGCCGTCGGTACGGCACTGGGGCTGCGCGCCCAGGGACTCGACGAACCGCGGGTGTGGACGCTGATCGGGGACGCCGAGCTGGACGAGGGCAGCAACCACGAGGCGATCGCCTTCGCAGGGCCCGCCGGGCTCGACCGGCTGCACACCGTCGTCGTCGACAACTCCTCCGCCACGTACGCCCGTCCCGGCGGGATCGCCGCCCGTTTCGAGGCGGCGGGCTGGTCCGCGCTCACCGTCGACGGCCGTGATCACGAGGCTCTGTACGCCGCCTTCACCGCGCCGCACCCGGGCCGCCCGCACGTGGTCGTGGCCCGGGTCGAGCCGAAGTCCGCCTGATCTTCCGACACCGAGACCGAGGAGTCTCCTTTCCATGGACACCATGCGTGACCGTTTCGCCCCTGTCGTCTCCCGGCTGCTCGACGAGGATCCCCGAGTGGCGGTGGTCCTCGCCGCGATCGGCACGGACGGTTTCGCCGGGGCCGCCCGCCGCCATCCCGGTCGGGTCGTCGACGTCGGCATCCGGGAGCAGCTCCTGATCGGGGCGGCGGCGGGGCTGGCGCTGACCGGACTACGGCCCGTCGTGCACACCTTCGCCAGCTTCCTCGTGGAGCGGCCCTTCGAGCAGGTGAAGCTGGACCTCGGGCACCAGGAAGCGGGCGCGGTGCTGGTCAGCGCCGCCGCCTCCTTCGACTGGCCGGCCGGCGGCTACACGCACATGGCGCCGGGCGACGTGGCGGTGCTGGACACGCTGGACGGCTGGACCGTCCATGTGCCGGGGCACCCGGACGAGGCCGAGACGCTGCTGCGGCACGCGGTCGCCGCGGGCGACGACAAGGTGTACGTACGGCTGTCCGTCCAGGCCAACGGGCAGGCGCTGCCGGTCGACGGGGAGCGCTTCCTCACGGTCCGCGAGGGCCGCTCCGGCGTGGTCGTCGCCGTCGGGCCGATGCTCGACGCCGTACTCGCCGCCACCGAGGGGCTGGACGTCACCGTCCTGTACGCGACCACCGTCCGCCCCTTCGACGGCGCCGCCCTGCGCCGGGCCACCGAGACGGCCGCGACGGACGTCGTCCTCGTCGAGCCCTACCTGGCGGGCACGTCGACGGCCGCCGCGAACGACGCGCTGTCGGATGTGCCGCACCGGGTCCTCGGGCTGGGCGTGGGCCGTCGCGAACTGCGGCGGTACGGGCGGGTGGAGGAGCATGTCGCCGCCCACGGTCTCGACGCCCGGTCGCTGCGGGAACGCATCTCGGGATTCCTCGGGGCGGCGGTCCGGGTCTGAGGCCGGGAGGGCGTCACTGCGCGGGCAGGCCGAGCCCGGGGTGGGCCTCCAGGAGCCGGGTCGGGGCCGCCTGGCGCCAGGAGTCGGCGAGGATGTCCCGCAGCTCGCCCTCGTCCTCGATGGCGTCGAGCCGGGCCCGCACCCAGGCGAACTGGGACTCGTGGTCGGCGATCCAGAACTTCCCCGGCTCGGCGAGCACCAGTTCGTTGCGCTCCTCCTTGGGGCAGCGCACGGCGATGGAGGTCTCGTCCTCCGGCAGCGTGGCGAACATCTTTCCCGCGACCCGGAACGTGGGCATGCTCCAGGCGATCTTCTCCGTCGTGTCCGGCAGGGACAAGGCGATCCGTCGTACGTCTTCGGCATCCGGCATGGCAGGCACCGTATCGGCTCCCACCGACAATCACCTGGTGGGAGCGGTTTCCGGTACGCGCTTGTAGTAGATCGTCGTCGGCCGCAGCACCCCGCCGGGGTCGGCCGCGTAGTCCGGGATGGCACCGATGGGGGTCCAGCCGCTGGACCGGTACAGCTGTTCGGCGGGGCTGCCGGTCTCGGTGTCCAGGTGCAGGAGGGTGATGCCGGCCGCCTCGGCCGCGGCCTGAGCCGTGGCCAGGAGCCTGCGGCCGAGGCCGCGCCCACGGGCGTCCGGGTGCACCATCAGTTTCACGAGCTCGGCGCGGTGACGGCTGTTGGCCTTGTCGGCAAAGGCCAGGCCGACGGTGCCGAGCACCCGCTCCCCGTCGCACGCCGCCCATACGGCGAGCCGGCCCGCGGCGACGTCGGCGGCCCGGCCCTCCCACCAGGCCAGGGCCTCCGCCCGGGCGAGCGGGGCGAGGAAGCCGACGGAGGCACCCCCGTTCACGGTGCCCGTCAGCAGATCCGCCAACTCCCCTGCCCTTCGCAGCAGTTGAACCTCGTCCAGTCGGTTCACGGCCGCACCACCGCCAGCAGGTAGCGGACGCCCCCGGGATCCGCGCACCGGAACCGGGTCGGGCCCCACACCCGCATCCGCAGGCAGTCACCGGCGTCCAAACGGTGTTCGGTGTCCTGCGCAGTCACCTCCAGGGCGCCTTCCAGGATCCAGATGTGCTGCTCCAGTCCGGCCACGGGCGGCCGGTCGTAGGCCAGGTCGGCGCCGGGTGCGAGGCGGGCCTCGACCAGCTCGCCGCGCAGGGCGGTGTGCGGGGGCGACACGGACCGGCGTACGAAGCCGGAGGCGCGGTCCTGCCACACGGGCTGGGCGGTGGAGCGGACGACGGTCTCCGGTTCGGCCTCGACCTCGCTGAGGAGCTGGGACATGGTGCGCCCATAGACGGCGCACAGGCGGTTCAGGAGGCGGGCCGTGGGGCTGATCTCAGCCCGCTCGGCCCGGGACAGGGTGGACCGGCTCACCCCGCTGCGGTCGGCCAACTCACCCAGGGACCAGTCGCGTTCGGCCCGCAGCTCGGCCAGGCGCGCACCCAGCCTGGCGTCCACGGGATCCGTCTGGTCGCTTCTCATTTCCGGGACGCTATCCCGGATATGAGACAGGCGGGTTACGGGGGGGCTCACAGCCGCGCCGCCGCGCCGAGTGCCTCCAGCACGGGGCTGATCAGGGGGTGTTCCTCGGCTCCCCTGCGGACGGCGGCGAAGACCCGGCGGGTCGGGGGCGTTCCGTCGACGGGGCGTACAACCACCCCGGTGAGGTCCATGCCGCGCAGTGCCGAGCGCGGCACCAGGGCGACACCCGCATCGGCCGAGGCGAGGGCGACGACCGCGCGGAAGTCGTCCGAGGAGTGCTCCATGCGGGGCTGGAAACCGGCGTTCTCGCAGGCCAGGATGACCACGTCGTGGCAGGGGTTGCCGGGGTACTGGCCGATCCACGGGTCCTTGGCCAGGTCGGCGAGGGGCACCTCGGCCGCATCGGCCAGGCGGTGGGTGACCGGGACGACCGCGTCGAAGGGCTCGGCGTACAGCGGTACGTGGGCCAGTCTCGGGTCGTCGGCGGGCGGGGCCCCGCGGTACTCGACGGCGACGGCGACATCGACCTGCCGGTCCAGCACCATCGGCAGGCTGGCGTCGCCCTCGGCGTCCTGGACGCGGATGCGGATCCCGGGCGCCGTGTGGGCGAGGGCGGCCACGGCGGGCGCGACGACCAGGGCGATGCCGGTGGCGAAGGAGGCGACCGTGACGGTGCCGGCCGCTCCCGAGCTGTAGGCGGCGAGTTCGGCCTCGGCCCTCTCCAGCTGGGCGAGGACCACGTTGGTATGGTTGAGCAGGATCTCGCCGGCGGGGGTGAGCCGCACCCCCTTGGCGCCGCGCTCTACGAGCCGGTGGCCGGTCTCCTGCTCCAGGGCGGCGAGCTGCTGGGAGACGGCCGACGGGGTGAGATACAGCGCGGCGGCAGCCGCCGTCACCGTACGGTGGTCGGCCACCGCCCGGAGGATGTGGAGCCGCCGCGCTTCGATCATGCGATCGATTGTCTCAAATGCGCCCCGTGCCGGCGGTCAGCCCTCCAGCTCGGCGCGCGCGCCCACGAACGCGTCGACCGCGCGGTTGACGTCCTCCGTGGAGTGCGCGGCGGACAGCTGGACGCGGATCCGGGCCTGGCCCTGCGGCACCACCGGGTAGGAGAAGCCGATGACGTAGACGCCGCGCTCCAGCAGCAGCTCCGCCATCCGGCCGGCGACCGCCGCGTCGCCGATCATCACCGGGGCGATGGCGTGGTCGCCGGGGAGGACGTCGAAGCCCTCCTCGGTCATCCGCCCACGGAACAGGGCCGTGTTCTCGGCCAGCCGGACCCGCAGGTCGTCCGCCGCCTCCAGCAGGTCGAGGACCTTCAGGGAGGCCGCCGCGATGACCGGGGCGAGGGTGTTGGAGAACAGGTACGGCCGGGAGCGCTGGCGCAGCAGGGCGACGATCTCGGCGCGGGCGGCGACGTAGCCGCCGGAGGCGCCGCCGAGGGCCTTGCCGAGGGTGCCGGTGATGATGTCGACGCGGTCCATGACGCCGTGCAGCTCGGGCGTGCCGCGGCCGCCGGGGCCGACGAAGCCGACGGCGTGGGAGTCGTCGACCATGACCATCGCGTCGTAGCGGTCGGCGAGGTCGCAGATCTCGCGCAGCGGGGCGACGTAGCCGTCCATGGAGAAGACGCCGTCGGTGACGATCAGACGGCGGCGCGCATCGGAGGCCTCCTTGAGCCGGGCCTCCAGTTCGGCCAGGTCACGGTTGGCGTAGCGCAGGCGGCGGGCCTTGGACAGGCGGATGCCGTCGATGATGGAGGCGTGGTTGAGGGCGTCGGAGATGACCGCGTCCTCCGGGCCGAGCAGCGTCTCGAACACGCCGCCGTTGGCGTCGAAGCAGGAGGAGTAGAGGATCGTGTCCTCCTGGCCGAGGAAGGCGGACAGGCGCGCCTCCAGCTCCTTGTGCACCTCCTGGGTGCCGCAGATGAAGCGGACGGAGGCCATGCCGTAGCCCCAGCGGTCCAGGGCCTCGTGGGCGGCGGCGACGACCTCGGGGTGGTCGGCGAGGCCGAGGTAGTTGTTGGCGCAGAAGTTGAGGACCTCGCCGGGCCGGCCGCCCGCGGTGACGTTCACGGTGGCGGACTGCGGGCTGCCGATCACGCGCTCGGGCTTGTGCAGGCCGGCGGCGCGGATCTCGTCGAGGGTGGCGCGCAGGTCGTCGCGCACGGAGTCGAACATCGGGAAAGCTCCTAAGGTGCTCGCGGAGAAGGGGGGTTACGCGGTCCAGTCCAGGATGACCTTGCCGCCGCGGCCGCTCGCCGCGTCCTCGAACGCGGCCTCGAAGTCGCGGTGGCCGTAGCGGCCGGTGATGACGGGCGCGAGGTCGAGGCCGGCCTCCAGCAGGACCGACATGGCGTACCAGGTCTCGAACATCTCGCGGCCGTAGATGCCCTTGATGGTGATCATGGAGGTGACGATGCGGGCCCAGTCGACGGGGAACTCCTGCGCGGGCAGGCCGAGCATCGCGATCCGGCCACCGTGCGTCATGTTGGCGATCATGTCGCGCATCGCCTCGGGGCGGCCGGACATCTCCAGGCCGATGTCGAAGCCCTCGCGCAGTCCGAGCGTGCGCTGCCCGTCGGCGATGGTGGAGCCGGAGACGTCGAGGGCGAGGCTGACACCGATCTTGCGGGCCAGCTCCAGCCGCTCCGGGCTGACGTCGGTGATCACGACGTTGCGGGCGCCGGCGTGCTTGGCCACGGCGGCCGCCATCAGGCCGATGGGTCCCGCGCCGGTGATCAGGACGTCCTCGCCGACGAGCGGGAAGGACAGCGCGGTGTGCACGGCGTTGCCGAACGGGTCGAAGATCGCGGCCACGTCGAGGTCGACGGGCACCCGGTGCACCCAGACGTTGGCGGCGGGCAGGGCGACGTACTCGGCGAAGGCTCCGTCCCGGCCCACCCCGAGTCCCACGGTCGCCCGGCACAGATGCCGGCGCCCGGCCAGGCAGTTGCGGCACTTGCCGCACACCAGATGGCCCTCGCCGCTGACCCGGTCACCGACGGAGATGTCGGTGACGTCCCGCCCGGTGCCGACGACCTCGCCGACGAACTCGTGTCCGAGCACGAGCGGGGTGCTGATCGCCTGCTGGGCCCAGCCGTCCCAGGCGCGGATGTGCAGGTCGGTCCCGCAGATTCCGGTGCGCAGCACCCTGATGAGTACGTCGCCGGGCCCGACGGTGGGCTCGGGGACGTCCGCGAGCCACAGCCCGGGTTCCGCCTTCTGCTTGACCAGCGCCTTCACCGCTACGGCTCCTGGGGGTGAGTCCCGGCTCCGGGTACGCCGAAGGAACCCCTGGGCCGGGAGAGGAGTGGGATCGCACTGAAATCTGCCGTACGGCGGGCGGGCCGGTCCATCGAGGATTTCTTAAGCGCCGCCGCAGCTTTCCTTCACGCCCCGGCAGGCCCGCGCGAAACCCGGGTTTCAGTAGGGCGGCAGGCCGTCCCGGCTCTCCAGCTCCACGACGAGCTGTGCGGCGTGCTCCTTGATCGCCGTCAGGCCCGGCTTCCCCCACGGCCGCGGCTCGACGTCCGCGACGCTGATGGTGCCCAGCACCAGGCCCGTGCCGTCGATGAGGGGCGCCCCCAGATAGGAGCGGATGCCGAACTCGTCGACCACCGGATTACCCGCGAACCTCGGATAGTCGCCGACGTCCTCCAGGGCGAGGGCCTTGCGGCGCGCCACCACATGGGGGCAGAAGCCGTGGTCGCGGGGCAGGGCACGGCTGAGGCGCGGGCTGGTGCCGTCGCTGCGCACCACCGGCGCCACGGCCGGCACGTGCAGGCCCGCGTAGAACTGCCCCTGCTCGTCGGGGAGGTTGACCATGGCGTACGGCGCACCGGTGAGCTCGGCGAGGCGGTACGCGAAGGAGTCCAGTGCGGGTTCGGGGCGCTCGCCCAGGCCCAGTCTGCGCAGTCGGCGGGTGCGGGCGGGGGCCTCCTTGTCCTCGGGTGTGAGCAGCAGACGACCGGCCGGGCGCGGCGGGTCGTAGGTCATGGGCATGCTCCCGGGTTGTGAACTCGCGTCATATACGGCCTCCGTGGCGGGTGTGAGGGGGTCACGTGTGGGCGCCGTACCCCGTCGCGGGGGCCGGGGTGTGGGCGATGAGGTGGCGCACCAGGGTCAGCAGGGTCTGGACCCCGGAGCTGGAGATCCGCGCGTCGCAGCACACGACGGGCACGTCGTCGGACAGGTCGAGGGCACCGCGCACCTCCGCGGGGTCGTAGCGGTAGGCGCCGTCGAACTCGTTGACGGCGATGATGAAGCCGAGGCCGCGCTGTTCGAAGAAGTCGACGGCGGCGAAACACTCCTGCAGTCGTCGGGTGTCGGCGAGGATGACCGCGCCGAGCGCGCCCTCGCACAACTCGTCCCACATGAACCAGAATCGCTCCTGGCCGGGTGTGCCGAACAGGTACAGCACATGTCGCGGGTCGAGGGTGATGCGGCCGAAGTCCATGGCCACGGTCGTCTCGACCTTGTTCTCGATGCCGTCGAGGTTGTCGGTCGCGGCACTGACGGTGGTGAGCAGTTCCTCCGTGCTGAGCGGCGCGATCTCGCTGACCGCGCCGACGAAGGTCGTCTTGCCCACGCCGAACCCGCCCGCCACCAGGATCTTCAGCGCGGTGGGGAACGGGTCGGCGCCGTGGCGCGGCCCGTCGGTGTAGTCAGAGCTGTCGTCGTAGTCCATCGAGCACTGCCTCCAGAAGGGCCCGGTCCGTCGGGTTGTGGTGGAACGCGGGGGGCTTGGTGGTCAACGCCCCGCAGTCGACGAGGTCCGCCAGCAGCACCTTGGTGACGGCCACCGGCAGCGTGAGATGGGCGGCGACCTCGGCGACTGCGACGGGCACCCGGCATCGTTCGAGCGCCTGCGCGTGCTCGGGGCCGAGATAGCCGAGGGGGGTCGCCCCGGTGGCCATCACCTGCGAGACGAGGTCGAGCGCGACGGTCGGACGGGTGCGGCCGTTGCTGACCGTGAACGGCCGCACCAGCCGCCCGGCCGCGTCGTCGAGCCAGGGCCCGTCACCGGCCGCCGTCACGCTCAAGGCCTCATCGCCGGGGATTCGACGGACTGCCGGGGAGCGGTCACCAGGTAGGGGCGGACGCTCTTGACCAGCATCGCCATCTCGTAGCCCAGCACGGCCGCGTCGGCCTCCCGGCCGGCCAGCACGGCCAGGCAGGTGCCAGAGCCGGCGGTCGTGACGAACAGCAGGGTCGAGGCGAGTTCGACGACGACCTGCCGCACGTCGCCGCCGTCACCGAAGCGGACACCGGCGCTGCGGCCGAGGGAGTACAGGCCGGAGGCCAGGGCGGCCATGTGGTCGGCGCTGTCCGGGTCGAGACCGTGCACGGACTTCACGAGCCCGTCGCAGGACAGCAGCACCGCGGCGGTCGTGTGCGGTACGCGCTGCACGAGGCCGCTCATCAGCCAGTCGAGATCGGATACATGGGCGGTCGGCGCATCGCTCGCCATGGTGGATCGACTCCTTGGGGTACGAAGGTCTGCGGGAGCGCTGGGGGTGGGGGTGGGA
>NZ_JAIGQA010000077.1:0-33041 GCF_019733245.1 Streptomyces sp. WAC04114 | reverse complement strand
CCGGAACACGCGTCCCGCCCGCTCGCGCCAACCCCGCGCCGCCCTCAGGTCCTTGGCGATGGACACGTACTCATGGGTGGCGACCTTGAGCAGGTTGTACGTGTCGATGTTCTTGGTCAGTCCGTACCGGGGCCGTTCGGTCTCGGCAGCGAACGACCCGAACAGCCGGTCCCAGACGATGAGGATGCCGCCGAAGTTGCGGTCCAGGTAGCCGCCCTGGGAGGCGTGGTGGACGCGGTGGTGGGAGGGGGTGTTGAACGCGAACTCGAACCAGCGGGGCATCCTGTCGATGCGCTCGGTGTGGATCCAGAACTGGTAGACGAGGCTCGCCGAGGAGCAGAACGCGAGCGCGGCGGGGTGGACGCCTGCGACGACGAGCGGGACGTAGAACGGCCACACGGTCAGGGACGTCCAGGGCTGGCGCAGCGCGGTGGTGAGGTTGAACTTCCGGCTGGAGTGGTGGACGACGTGGCTGGCCCACAGGATGCGGACGACGTGGTGGCCGCGATGGGACCAGTAGTAGAAGAAGTCCTGCCCGAGCAGCATCAGCGGGACGGTCCACCACAGCACGGGCACGCGCAGCGGGGTGAGTTCGTACAGGGCCGTGTAGATCGCCAGGATCGGGATCTTCCAGAGGAAGTCGAAGAAGAGGCTGCCGAGCCCCATGCCGACGCTCGTCGCGGCGTCCTTCGCCTCGTAGCCCTCCGCGTCCTCGTCGGGATGGAGGCGGAAGCTCACCATCTCGACCACTGCGAGCAGCACGAAGGCGGGGATGGACCACAGCACGACATCGGGCAGGTTCGGCATGCAAGCACCGTAGGACCGGCGCCCTGCCCCGGCCAGACGTTGTTACCCACAAGTATTACCGACGGTACACGCTTGCTTTTGGCGGTCCCCGCCAATCCGATACGGGACGAAGAGGGGTCACTCTCCGGTCGTCTTGGCCACCAGCGCGCTGTACGTCAGCTGCAGCGCGTCCGCGCCGGCCAGCGCGGTGAGCGCCCCCATGGCGGTGCGGGTGGCGCGTGGCCACAGCAGCTGTCCGGCGGTGAGGGTCGAGGCCACCCAGACGCTCATGCAGAACGGGCACGTCACCAGCTCGCCGACCGTGTCCTTGGCGTCCTCGGACCGCGCCTCCTCGTGCAGCTCGGCCGGCCCCTGCGGGCCCTGGAACGTGGTGAAGGGAGCCCGCAGCGGGCTGGTCACCGACGCCTTGCTCAGCAGCCGGCTCAGGCGGAACGTCGCTACCGCGGTCAGAGCCACGTCCCACGGCACGGGCCGGTCCGGCAGCGGACGGCCGCGCATCTTGACCACCGTCGCCCACCCCGCCGTGTACACGCCGAAAGCCGCCATGGTGACCAGATAGCCGCGCAGCGGGCGGTCCTCCTCCGCCGAGTAGGTACGTTCGGTGCGCTTCCACCGTCGCATCAGACGCTCCCCGAAACGGCCCTCAGATGCTGCGCCCACGGCCCTCTTCCTCTTCTCCCTGTGCCGGTGCCTCGTCCGCTTCGCGCTCGTCCGGCCGCTGCGCACCGTGCTCACGTCGCAGCCTGGGGTCCACGTGCCCGTCGACCGCTCCCGCCGACGCGGCGGGGCCGGCCGCCGCCGGTCCGACACTCGAGTCGGGCAGCATCAGCATCCGGTTCTGGCCCATACGGCGGTGACCTGGCTTTCTCCTCATGGGCGGTGGGTCCCCCCGGGGAAAGGGGACAAACAGCCCGGTTCAGGGCGCCAGGGCCTTGGGCCGGCGGTCCCTCGCGCCGTCGTCAGGAGCGCGCGAGCCGGGCGGCGAGATAGGGCGCGGTGGCGCTGCGGCGGGCCCTCGCCACCTTGGTCGGCGGGCCCTTCGCGACCACCCGGCCACCCGCGTCGCCGCCGCCCGGCCCGAGGTCGATGATCCAGTCGGCGGTGGCGACCGTGTCCAGGTCGTGTTCGACGAGGACGACCGTGTTGCCGGCGTCGACAAGCCGGTGCAGTTGTCGCAGCAGCAGCGCGATGTCCGAGGGGTGCAGCCCCGCCGTCGGCTCGTCGAGCAGGTAGAGCGCGTGCCCGCGGCGGGCCCGCTGCAGTTCGGTGGCCAGTTTGATGCGTTGCGCCTCACCACCGCTGAGTTCCGTCGCGGGCTGGCCCAGCCGCAGGTACCCCAGTCCTACCTCGCGCAGCGTCTCCAGACTGCGGGAGGCGGCCGGGACGTCGGACAGGAACTTGGCGGCGGCGTCGACGGACAGCGCCAGTACGTCCGCGATGTTCTTGCCGCGGTAGGTGACTTCCAGCGTTTCGGCGTTGTACCGGGCGCCCTGGCAGGTCGGGCACGGCGCGTAGGTACCGGGCAGGAACAGCAGTTCCACGGCGACGAATCCTTCGCCCTGGCAGGTCTCGCACCGTCCTTCGGGCACGTTGAAGGAGAACCGCCCGGCCGAGTAGCCGCGCGCCCTGGCCTCGTCCGTCGCCGCGTACAGCTTGCGCACCGCGTCGAACATCCCCGTGTACGTGGCCAGGTTGGACCGGGGAGTCCGGCCGATGGGCCGTTGGTCGACCAGGACCAGCCGGTCGAACGACTCGACCCCCGACGCGTCCTGGACGTCGACCTCCAGCTGCGCCTCGTCGGGCTCCTCGGGTACGAGTCCGAGGTGGCCGCGGACCACCTCGGCGAGTACCTGCGTCACCAGCGTCGACTTTCCGGAACCGGACACCCCCGTCACCGCCGTCAGTACGCAGAGCGGTACGTCGACGGCCACATCGCGCAGATTGTGGCGGGAGACGCCGCGCAGGTGCAGCCAGCCGTGCGGGGTGCGCGGGCGATGATCGAGCGGTTGGGCGCGCCCGAACAGGTACTGGCTCGTGGCCGACTCCCCGACCTCCTCGAGACCGGCGACCGGGCCGCTGTACAGCACGCGTCCGCCGCCCTCGCCCGCGCCGGGGCCGATGTCGACCACCCAGTCCGCCCGCCGTACGACGTCCATGTCGTGCTCCACGACGAACAGCGAGTTGCCCGCGGCCTTGAGGCGGTCCAGCACGTCCAGCAGCGGCTCCGCGTCAGCCGGGTGCAGGCCCGCGGAGGGTTCGTCGAGGACGTAGACGACGCCGAACAGCCCCGAGCGCAGCTGGGTGGCGATCCGCAGGCGCTGCGCCTCGCCGGGTGACAGGGTCGTCGAGCGGCGCCCGAGGCTGAGGTATCCGAGGCCCAGGTCGAGCAGTACCTCGATCCGCGCGACCAGATCGCCGCAGATGCGGACCGCGACCTCGGTCGTCTCCCCGGATCGGGCGGTCGAGGTGGTGGCGTCCGCCTCGGACCGCCCGGCGACGGGCCGCAGCAGCGCCGCGACCTCGGTGAGCGGCATCGCATTGATCTCGGCGATGGAACGTCCGGCGAAGGTCACGGCGAGCGCCTCGGGCCGCAGACCGCTGCCGTGACACTCGGGGCAGGGCACACTCCTGACGAACCTGAGCGCCCGTTCGCGCATCTTCTCGCTCTTGGAGTCGGCGAGGACGTGCATGACGTGCTTTCGGGCGCTCCAGAACTTGCCCTGATAGCCGTAGTCGATGCGGTCCTCCTCCGGCTCGATGTACACGGAGGGCTGCTCGTCCGTGTACAGCAGCCAGTCCCGGTCCTTCTTCCTGAGCCTGCGCCACGGTCGGTCGATGTCGATGCCCAGGCCGTTCACGACACTGCGCAGGTTGGCCCCCTGCCAGGCGCCCGGCCAGGCGGCGATCGCCCCCTCGCGGATGCTCAGCGAGGGGTCCGGGACGAGCAGGTCCTCGGCGACGTCGTGCACGACGCCCAGTCCGTGGCACTCCGGGCAGGCGCCGGCCGCGGTGTTGGGTGAGAACGACTCGGCTTCCAGCCGCGCGGCCCCGGGCGGATAGGTGCCGGCGCGGGAGTACAGCATGCGCAGCAGATTGGACAGGGTGGTGATGGTGCCGACCGTCGAGCGTGAGCTGGGCGACCCGCGCCGCTGCTGCAGGGCCACGGCGGGTGGCAGTCCGGTGATGTCCTGCACGTGCGGTGCGCCGACCTGTTGCAACAGCCTTCGGGCGTACGGTGCCACGGACTCGAAGTAGCGCCGCTGGGCCTCCGCGTAGAGCGTGCCGAACGCGAGCGAGGACTTGCCCGAACCGGAGACGCCGGTGAAGGCGACCATCGCGTCCCGCGGAACGTCGACGTCGATGTTCCGCAGGTTGTTCTCACTGGCGCCCCGGACGTGCACGAAGGGGTCGGTCGCGTCCTTGTTCACCGTTCCTGCTTACCTGATCGCACCGGGAACCGCGCGACGGGCGCCGCCACCGGCCCCCCGCCCGCACGAGCGCGGCCCGGGCGGGTCGGGTCCCCCAGGAGACCTTTCACCGGGTGAGGCGCACATCTGATCGACTGAGGATCGATCAGACGTACGCCCCGTGAACGGACAGACCGGACAACACGCCTGAGGGGGCGTCGGAAGAGCCCGGCGGACGCACCTGGCGGATGGGGCTGTCAGTCGCGGCCCGTATCCTCAGGAACCATGCTGGAAGACCTCACGACCGCAGTGTTCTCCGCCACGCCGTGGCCGACCGCGTACCCCAAGGGATACGCGGTCGTTGACGTGGAGACCACGGGCCTGGCCCGGGACGACCGCATCATCTCGGCGGCGGTCTACCGGCTGGACGAGCGCGGCGAGGTCGAGGACCACTGGTACACGACCGTCAACCCCGAGCGCGACCCGGGCCCGGTGTGGATCCACGGGCTGACGAGCGAGGCCCTCGAGGGGGCGCCCCTCTTCCCGGACATCGCCGAGGAGTTCACCGCCCGGCTGGCCGGCCGGGTCCTCGTCGCGCACAACGCCGTCTTCGACTGGCAGATGATCGCCCGGGAGTACGCACGCGCCGAGCGCGAGGCGCCGGTGCGGCAGCGGCTGTGCACCATCGCGCTCTCCAAGGAGCTTGGGCTGCCGCTGCCCAACCACAAGCTGGAATCCCTCGCCGCGCACTTCGGCGTCGTCCAGCAGCGGGCGCACCACGCGCTGGACGACGCGCGCGTGCTGGCGGAGGCGTTCCGCCCGAGCCTGCGGGCCGCCGCGGCGAAGAACGTACGGCTGCCGCTGCACGAGTGCCGGCCGCTGACCGAATGGACGGACCGCCCCGCCACACCCCGCATCGGACAGCAGGCGGGTGGCCCCGGGGGCTACGGCGGCTACCGGCCGAGCAGCTGGCGCCCGTCCCGCAAGCGCCCCGCCTGCCCCTACCCCAACCCCGGGCGGTACGAGCCGGGCGGGCGGCTCAAGCAGGGCATGCGGGTCGCCTTCTCCGGCGACACCTCCACCGAGCGGGACCTGCTGGAGGACCGCGCGACCGACGCCGGGCTGCATGTGGCCACGAGCCTGTCCCGGCTGACCAGCCTGCTCGTCACCAACGACCCGGACTCGGGCACGTCCAAGGTCGTCAAGGCCCGGCAGTTCGGCACGCCGGTCGTGGACGAGGCGGCGTTCGGGCAACTCCTCGCCGATGTGGAGCCGGCGTCGGAGGGATGACCGTACGGACGGGTGATTGCCGGGCGACTCGCCCGGCGCCCGCTCGCCCCCACGGGGACGACGGCTCACCCTGTGGCGCATGGCGACCTGTGAGGTATGTGGCAATCAGTACGGAATGACCTTCGAGGTGCACGCGCAGGGCGCGGTGCACGTCTTCGACTGCTTCTCCTGCGCGATCCACCGTATGGCCCCCATCTGCGAGCACTGCCGGGTGCAGATCATCGGCCAGGGCGTCGAGGTCGAGGGCCACTGGTACTGCGGCGCCCACTGCGCCCGCGCGGAGGGAAAGGTAGGAATTGTCGACAAGGTGTGAACCCGTACCCGCCTGAATGCACCCCACGACCGAGTTGTACGGTCGTGGGGTGTACCGCTTCCTGATGTCCCGGCAGTGGGTGATCCTCACGCTGATCGCCCTGCTCCTCATCCCCACGATGATCAGGCTGGGCATCTGGCAGATGCACCGCTACGAGGAGCGCACCGCCCGGAACCAGCTGGTCACCGACGCCCTGGCGGCCGAGCCCGTCCCCGTGGAGAGGCTGACGGCGCCCGGGCACACCGTGACCAGCGCCGAGCGGTACCGCACGGTGACCGCGAAGGGCCGCTTCGACACCGAGGACGAGGTCGTCGTGCGGCGCCGCACCAACTCCGACGACGAGGTCGGCTACCACGTACTGACCCCGTTCGTCCTGGACGACGGCAAGGTGCTGCTGGTCAACCGGGGCTGGATCCCCTCCGACGGCCCGAGCCAGACCACGTTCCCGAAGGTCCCCGCCCCGCCCGGCGGCGAGGTCACCGTCACGGGACGGCTGATGCCCGACGAGACGACCGCGGCGAGCGGCATCAAGAACCTCCAGGGCCTGCCGGACCGGCAGATCATGCTGATCAACAGCGATCAGCAGGCCAGGCGCCTGGACGCCCGGGTGCTCGGCGGCTACATCGCCCAGACGTCCCCCGAGCCCACGGGCGACACCCCCGAGCTGATGGGCAACCCGGGCAAGGAGGACGCGGCGCTGAACTACGCGTACGCCATTCAGTGGTGGCTGTTCGCCGCGGCCGTCCCGGTCGGCTGGACGGTCCTGGCCCGCCGCGAGGCCAGGGACCGGGCCCGGAAGGCGGCCGAGGGCGCCGACACGACGGAGGCCGAACCGGCGGCGGTGTAGTCGCTCGGACCGGGTCGGACGCACGCCCCGCGCCCCCCGGCCGGAACACATCACTCCCCCGGCTCCCGCCCTGATTGCCACGCCGAGTTGCCGGGAACCCGCACTCCGTGCACCCCAGCATCGAGGACTACGCGCTCATCGGCGACGAGCAGACCGCGGCCCTGGTCGGTACGGACGGATCCGTCGACTGGTTGTGCCTGCCCCGCTTCGATTCGGCCGCCTGCTTCGCCAGAATGCTCGGCGACGAGGACAACGGCTACTGGCGCATCGCCCCCGTGGGCGCGGACCGCTGCACCAGGCGCGCCTACCGCCGCGACACCCTCGTCCTGGACACCGAGTGGGAGACGGCGCAGGGGGCCGTCCGGGTCACCGACCTGATGCCCCAACGCGACCGCGCCCCCGACCTCGTACGCGTCGTCGAGGGCCTGGACGGCGAGGTCACGCTGCACAGCGTCCTCAAGCTGCGCTTCGACTACGGCTCGATCATCCCCTGGGTGCGCCGGGCCGACGGCCACCGCGTCGCGGTCGCCGGCCCGGACTCCGTCTGGCTGCGCAGCGAGCCTGAGGTGACCAGCTGGGGCGAGGACTACGGCACGCACGCGGAGTTCACCGTCAAGAAGGGCGAGAAGGTCGCGTTCGTCCTCACCTGGCACCCCTCCCACGAGCCGCGCCCGCCGCTCGTCGACCCGTACGACGCGCTGCGCCACAGTGTGGAGGACTGGCGGGCCTGGGCCTCGCGCTGCCGCTACGACGGCCCGCACCGGGACGTCGTCGTCCGCTCCCTGATCACCCTCAAGGCGCTCACCTACGCCCCGACGGGCGGCATCGTCGCCGCCCCCACCACCTCGCTGCCCGAGGAACCGGGCGGGGTGCGCAACTGGGACTACCGCTACTGCTGGCTGCGCGACTCCACCCTCACCCTGAACGCGCTGCTCGCCGCGGGCTACCAGGAGGAGGCGGAGGCCTGGCGCAACTGGCTGCTGCGCGCCGTCGCGGGCGACCCGGCGGACCTGCAGATCATGTACGGCGTGGCGGGCGAGAGACGGCTGCCCGAGTTCGAGCTGCCGTGGCTCTCCGGATTCGTCGGGTCAGCCCCCGTCCGCATCGGCAACGACGCCGTGAACCAGCTCCAGCTGGACGTCTACGGCGAGGTCATGGACTCCCTGTCCCTCGCCCGCGAGTCGGGCCTGTCCCCCCAGCCGGACGTGTGGGCGCTGCAGACCGCTCTGATGGACTTCCTGCGGACCAGCTGGCAGCAGCCGGACGAGGGGCTGTGGGAGGTGCGCGGCGGCCGGCGCCAGTTCGTGCACTCCAAGGTGATGGTGTGGGTGGCCGCCGACCGGGCCGTGCGCACCCTGGAGCGCCATCCGGAGCTGGACGGCGACCTGGACGGCTGGCGCACGCTGCGCGACGAGGTGCACCAGGAGGTGTGCGAGAAGGGCTATGACGCCGAACGCAACACCTTCACGCAGTCCTACGGCTCGCGCGAACTGGACGCCGCGCTGCTGCTCATCCCGCGCGTGGGATTCCTGCCTCCGGACGATCCGCGGGTGATCGGCACGATCGACGCGGTCCGCGAGGAGCTGGCCCACGGCGGTGGTTTCCTGCGCCGCTACAGCACGGACGACGGGGAGGTCGACGGACTGCCCGGCGGCGAGGGCGCCTTCCTGGTGTGCTCGTTCTGGCTCGCCGACGCCCTGTACATGACGGGTCGCACGAAGGAGGCCCGCGAGCTGTTCGAGCGGCTGGCGGGCCTCGCCAACGACGTCGGACTGCTCTCCGAGGAGTTCGACCCGGTGACGGGCCGGCACCTCGGCAACTTCCCGCAGGCGTTCAGCCACATCGGGCTGGTGAACACCGCCCTCGCCCTGTTCGGTGAGGACGGGGCAGGATAGGGACCATGGATCTTGGACTGAAGGACCGGGTGTACGTCGTCACCGGGGCCACGCGGGGTCTCGGCAACGCCACCGCGCGTGAGCTCGTCGCGGACGGGGCGAAGGTGGTCGTCTCGGGGCGGGACGAGAAGACCGTCGCCGAAGCGGCGGCCGAGCTGGGACCGAACGCCGTCGGGGTCGCCGTCGACAACGCCGACCCGGAGGCGGCGGCCCGGCTGATCGCGGCCGCGCGGGAGAACTTCGGCCGCTTCAACGGCGTGCTGGTCAGCGTGGGCGGCCCGCCGGCCGGGTTCGTCGCGGACAACACGGACGAGCAGTGGCGGGCGGCGTTCGAGTCGGTGTTCCTCGGTGCGGTACGGCTGGCCCGCGCCGCCGCCGCCGAGATGGAGGCCGGGGGCGTCATCGGGTTCGTGCTGTCCGGGTCGGTCTACGAGCCGATCCCGGGGCTGACCATCTCCAACGGGCTGCGGCCGGGGCTGGCCGGGTTCGCCAAGTCGCTCTCCGACGAGCTGGGGCCGCGCGGCATCCGGGTGGTCGGTGTCCTTCCCGGGCGGATCGACACCGACCGGGTGCGGCAGCTGGACGCGCTGTCGGCGGATCCCGAGGCGACCCGGGCGGCGTCGGAGTCGCGGATCCCGCTGCGGCGGTACGGGGCTCCGGAGGAGTTCGGGCGGGTGGCGGCGTTCCTGATGTCCCCGGCGGCCTCCTACCTGACCGGCGTCATGGTGCCGGTCGACGGCGGAGCGCGGCACGGGTTCTGACGGGCCGCGACCGGTTGTGCGCGTCCTCAACTCACCCGTTCGGCGCCGTGCTTGACGCCCTTGAGTCTCACCTCCGCCGGAAGCGAGGCGAGGCCCGCCGACGTCTTGGCATGGGTGAGGGGGCCGGTCGCGAAGTCGGTCAGCGCCGTCCCCGGGTCCACGTGTGGCTCCAGTGCGAGGCGTACGTGGGCCTCGGGGGCGCCGCGACGGCCCTTGAGGTGCGCGTGTGCCCCGCCCACGCCGTCGATGTGGGCCGCCTCCTGGGTGAGGACGTTCTCCAGGGCCCGGCCGCGCAGGAGGGCGCCCTCGCCGTCGCCGGTGTCGACGAGGAGCTCGGCCAGACGGCGCCGGCGCAGCACCGCGACAAGCCACCACAGGGCGAGCAGCAGCAGGACCGCGAGGACGGCGATGACGACCGGCCACCACCAGCCGTCGTCGCGCCAGCGGGTGCGCTCGGCGTTGCTCAGCAGCACGTCGTGCTTGCTGTCGTGGATCCACCACGAGGGCGCCGGGGCGCCGAGGCCCACGGCCAGGACGGAGCCCCCCAGCACCAGCAGGACCAGGCCCACCAGGCCGAGGAACACGCGGTTGACGATGCCGAGCACCGTGGTCACCCCTTTCGGCCGGGCCGCCGGACACGCACCGACAGCGAGGGCGGCCGGGACAGCCCCAGTCCGCGGACCGCGTCGGAGAGCACGTCGTCCAGCTCGGTCTGTACGTCGTCCAGTTCACGGAAGTGCGACACGGCACGGACGTCCGCCCGCCTGCGGCGCACCCGTACCCGCGCCGCCTGCACGCCGGCCACCTCCATGGCCCGGTCCCGCAGCGCGGAGGCGGCGGCGTCCCGGTGCAGTCCGGCGCGTACGCCGGCGTGTCTGCGGCGCATCGGGAGCACGTCCCGCAGGCCGGGTGTGGCGGCCAGGATCAGCAGCCAGAGGCCGAGGAGCGCGGCGACCCCGGCGCCGACGAGCACCCAGGTGTCGTCCAGGGGCCGTTCGGCGAGCTGCTCGGCCAGTTCCCGGCGCCAGTACATGCCGGGCCGGCCGGCGCGCACGGAGACGATGTCGTAGAGGAACAGCCCGGTGAGGCCCAGGAGCAGCAGGGCGACGATGCCGGCGGGGACGCGCCGCGCCGACCAGAAGCGGCCCTCGGGTTCGCCCTCGTCCTCGGGTCCGGGCGGTGGTTCGTCGGCGGCCGGGGACTCGGACCGGTCGGCTCCGCCGCCGTTGTCCGTCTCCTGCTGGAGGACGGGCAGCCGCTGCGTGGCGCCCTCGGCGGGCTGTTCCTCGTCGCGGGGTTCGCTCATCGCGCCCTCCCCTGTGCCGTGCCGTGCGCCGCGGTCAGGTGCAGCCGCTCCACGTGCACGACGACCTCCGGCACCTGCATGCCCACCAGGTCGCTTACCCGCTCGACGACTTGGTGGCGCACCGCGCGGCAGCGGGCGCCGACGTCGCAGGGGTAGTCGAGTTCGATGTGGACCCGGACGTGGGCCACTTCGTGGTGGACGGTGACGGACGCGGACGGCCGGTCGGCGTCGGGCGGCGGCGTGCCGACGGCCTCGCGGGCCGCCTGCGAGGCGATCTTCGCGACGACCCGGTCGGCGATCCGGGTCGCGCCGCGCTCGCCGGGCGGGACGACCGCCAGGGGTCTGTCGAGCTCACCGGCCCCCGTGCTCACGGGCGTCACCGCCGCCGTTCACGGACATGGAAGAAGTCGCCGAAGTCCATGTCCCCGTCCAGGAACCGGCCGACGACGAAGCCGACGGCGCCCAATGCCGCCACCAGCACGAAGGCGCCGAATCCGCCGAAGTATCCGGCGAAGGCCAGCGCCATGCCGGCGATCATGCCGACCACGGCCATGCTCATGCGCGTCTCAGCTCCTCAGCCGCTGTGGTGTCCGATGGACCGTGCCTCACTGGATCCGGCGCTCCGGTTCCTCTTCCTCCTCGTCCGGCAGCTTCACGTCGCTCACCGCGATGTTGACCTCGACGACCTCGAGACCGGTCATCCGCTCGACGGCGTTGATGACGTTCTCCCGTACGCCCCGGGCCACATCGGCGATCGACACGCCGTACTCCACGACGATCTCCAGGTCGAGGGCGGCCTGCACCTCGCCGACCTCGGCCTTCACCCCGCGCGTCACCGACTTCGTGCCGCCGGGCACCCGGTCGCGCACGGCGCCGAAGGTGCGGGACAGGCCGCTGCCCATGGCGTGCACGCCGTCGACGTCGCGGGCGGCGAGCCCGGCGATCTTCTCCACGACGCCGTCCGCGATGGTCGTCCGGCCCCGGGAGCCCGGGTCTCCTCCCCCGCGCTTGGTCAGCGGACTCCTGCGCGCCGCCGCCGTCTCGGACTCCCCGCCCCGGTTCTCGGTCATGTCAGTCATCGCCGTACGTCCTTTTCGGTCGTCGTCCTTGGACCACCGTAAGCACGGTTGCGTGGGAGCGCGCCTCTGATGCGGCAGGCTGGAGGAATGACGGCCGACCGATGGACGCAGGCAGTGAGACATCAGCTGGGAATCGGCAGGCTTCTGCCGCTGGGTGACGCGCGGGACGGCGCGTGGATCGCGGAGCGGGCAGCCGAGGCGGTGCTGCGGAGTGCGGCGTGGGACGCGCCGGGCGTGCGCCTCGACGCGCTCCGTGTCGCGGTCGCCGGCGCGGAGGACACCGAGGAGCCGGCCGTACCGGCACCGCCGAGTGCTCTGCCGCCCGGACCGCTGCGGGTGACGGCGGAGTTCGCCGCCACGGCCTCGCAGCCCCTGCCGACGACGGCGTCCCTGCTGCGGGCGACGCTGGCGACGGCGGCGACCCAGCGGCTCGGCCTGACGGTGACGGAGGTGGACCTGAAGGTGACGGGGCTGCTGGACGAGGAGGGGCCCGAGCCGGCCGGGGCCGCCGCGGTCCTTCCCGAACTCCCGGCTCTCGCGCGGGCCGAGGGCGGTGACCAGGCCCGGGTGGCCGCCGTCGCGCTCGAGGTCCCGGGCGTCCTCAGGCTGACCGGCACGCTGGGCCACCCCGTGCACATCGAGGAAGTGTCCCGCGAGGGCGCCGCGCTGCCGCACCGCCATGTCCGGCTGGAGCTGGCGGTGGGCGCGGACCGGCGGGCCCGGGACGTGGCCCGCGAGGTCCGGACGGCGGTGCGCAGGGTGCTGCCGGATCACCCGACGGTGGCGGTCGTGGTGAGCGCGATCGGCTGATCGCGCTGCCGGCCGGACCGGCGGTTCTCAGTCCCCGACGCCGGCGAGGTCGCGCAGGCGGCGGGCCTGGGACTGGCGCTCGGCCGTGCGCTGCTCCTCGTACGTGCGGTCCTGGGCTCCGCGCAGCAGCGCCTTGGTCTCGATGACCGCGTCGCGGGGCGCGGCGAGCACGGCCGACGCGAGGTCGCGCACGGCGTCGTCGAGCTGCCCGACGGGCACGGCGAGGTTCGCGAGACCGGTGTTCACGGCCTCCTCGGCCGCGACGAAGCGCCCGGTCACGCAGATCTCCAGCGCGCGGGCGTATCCGACGAGCCCCACCAGCGGATGCGTACCCGTCAGGTCGGGCACGAGTCCGAGGCTGGTCTCGCGCATGGCGAACTGCACGTCGTCGGCGACGACGCGCAGGTCACAGGCGAGGGCGAGCTGGAAGCCCGCCCCGATGGCATGCCCCTGGACGGCGGCGACGGAGACGATGTCGCTGCGCCGCCACCAGGTGAACGCCTCCTGGTATTCGGCGATGGTCGCGTCCAGCTCGGCGTCGGCGCCGCGCGCGAGATCGACGAAGGACGGTTCGCCGTCGAAGCCCTCGGGCGTGAACGCCTGCCGGTCGAGCCCGGCCGAGAAGGACTTGCCCTCGGCCCGCAGCACCACGACACGGACGGTGCCCGGCAGCTGCCGCCCGGCCTCGGTCAGCGCCCGCCACAGAGCGGGGCTCTGCGCGTTGCGCTTGGTCGGGTTGGTCAGCGTCACCGTGGCGATCGCGTCGTCGACGGTGAGCCGTACGCCGTCCTTGTCGAGTACGGGAACGAGGTCCTGGTCGGACGAAGCCATGGGACGCCTCCGATGTGTGCGGTCGTCTTGCGTGCCCGCGACGGCTTCACCGCCGCGGCAGGCCACGCTTAAGTGACTGCACAGTAACCACCCGGCCGATCAGTCGACCGACCGGGTGGCCACCATCGAAGCCGAGGGGCCACCCGGGGTCAGGCCGTGGCCTTTTTGCCCCGGGTCGCCCCGCCACGCCCTCGCAGCGTGACGCCCGACTCACTGAGCATGCGGTGCACAAAGCCATACGAGCGGCCGGTCTCCTCGGCCAACGCCCGGATGCTCGCACCGGCGTCGTACTTCTTCTTCAGGTCTGCCGCGAGCTTGTCGCGCGCGGCGCCGGTCACCCGGCTGCCCTTCTTCAGAGTCTCGGCCACCCGTGCCTCCTCATGGGAAGTGCGCTCTGGTCTCCTCATGATCACCCCTCCGGGCCTTCATGGCCACCCATTCGGCAAGGTCCGTGAGACAAGGTTGTGACGACGGGAGCGCGTCCCCACATGCGGAACGTCGAATTCCGAAGAGCGGTGCCCGTGCGGCCGAACGGATGGTGGAGGAAAAGGCCAGGTCAGAAAGGCGACGCGGCCGAGCCCGGAAGAATCGGGGGCTCGGCCGCGAAATCGATGTAGGACACACCTCGATACGAGGAGATCTCACACAGATGATGGATCACCGCTGGGCCGAATGATCCATACGCCGTTGATCACGCTTTCGATCAAGTGAACGCGACGCGCGATCAAGTGAACGCGACGTGCGATCAGGCGAGGGCGACAAGATCCGCGTAGTCGGCACCCCACAGGTCCTCGACGCCGTCGGGCAGCAGGATGATCCGCTCCGGCTGGAGCGCCTCGACCGCGCCCTCGTCGTGCGTGACGAGGACGACCGCGCCCTTGTAGGTGCGCAGCGCGCCGAGGATCTCCTCGCGGCTGGCGGGGTCGAGGTTGTTGGTCGGCTCGTCGAGGAGCAGCACGTTCGCCGAGGACACCACGAGGGTGGCCAGCGCGAGACGGGTCTTCTCGCCGCCGGAGAGGACACCGGCCGGCTTGTCGACGTCGTCGCCGGAGAACAGGAACGAGCCGAGCGTCTTACGGACGTCCACCAGGTCCAGGTCGGGGGCGGCCGAGCGCATGTTCTCCAGGACCGTGCGGTCCGGGTCGAGGGTCTCGTGCTCCTGCGCGTAGTAGCCGAGCTTGAGGCCGTGGCCCTCGATGACCTGGCCGGTGTCGGGCTTCTCGGCCCCGCCGAGCAGGCGCAGCAGGGTCGTCTTGCCCGCGCCGTTGAGGCCGAGGATGACGACTCGGGAGCCCTTGTCGATGGCCAGGTCGACGTCGGTGAAGATCTCCAGCGAGCCGTAGGACTTCGACAGTCCCTCGGCCATGAGCGGGGTCTTGCCGCACGGGGAGGGCTCGGGGAAGCGCAGCTTGGCGACCTTGTCGGACTTCCGCTCGGCCTCCAGGCCGGCCAGCAGCTTGTCCGCCCGGCGGGCCATGTTCTGCGCGGCGACGGTCTTGGTGGCCTTGGCCCGCATCTTGTCGGCCTGCGAGTGCAGCGCGGAGGCCTTCTTCTCGGCGTTCTGGCGCTCGCGCTTGCGGCGCTTCTCGTCGGCCTCGCGCTGCTGCTGGTAGAGCTTCCAGCCCATGTTGTAGATGTCGATCTGGGCGCGGTTGGCGTCCAGGTAGAACACCTTGTTGACGACCGTCTCGACCAGGTCGACGTCGTGGGAGATCACGATGAAGCCGCCGCGGTAGGTCTTGAGGTAGTCGCGCAGCCAGACGATCGAGTCGGCGTCGAGGTGGTTGGTGGGCTCGTCGAGCAGCAGGGTGTCGGCGTCGGAGAACAGGATCCGGGCCAGCTCGATACGGCGGCGCTGACCGCCGGAGAGGGTGTGCAGCGGCTGGCCGAGCACCCGGTCGGGCAGGTTGAGCGCCGCGGCGATGGTGGCGGCCTCGGCCTCGGCGGCGTACCCGCCCTTGGTGAGGAACTCCGTCTCCTGGCGCTCGTACTGCTTGAGCGCCTTGTCGCGGGTGGCGCCCTTGCCGTTGGCGATGCGCTGTTCGTTGTCGCGCATCTTGCGGATCAGCACGTCCAGGCCGCGCGCGGACAGGATGCGGTCGCGGGCGAGGATGTCCAGGTCGCCGGTGCGGGGGTCCTGCGGGAGGTAGCCGACCTCGCCGGAGCGGGTGATGCTGCCGCCGGCGGGCATGCCCTCGCCCGCCAGGCACTTGGTGAGGGTGGTCTTTCCCGCGCCGTTGCGGCCGACGAGGCCGATGCGGTCGCCTTTGGCGATGCGGAACGAGGCGTTTTCGATGAGGACGCGGGCACCGGCGCGCAGCTCGATACCGGAGGCGGAGATCACGGACAGACTCCAGGGCGGATACGGGGGCGGGATGGACGAATCAGAGGGTGCCGCGCGTAGCGCGCCGTCAGAAGGGTGGTGGCGGGCGACGGGCGGGCGTTCCCGCCGTCTAATGCGCGAGGAGAATGGCCATGGGGGACAGTCTAACGGGGGCGTGCAACCACTTTTTCTGTGTGCGGGTGTTCGATCACCGGCGGCCGGGAGGAGGGCCGTTGTCGGTGGCCGGTGGAACACTGAGTCGGGACATCCCCGCGAGACACGAGGAAGTGATCGCCATGGCAGGCATGTCCGGCGGGCGTCCGAGCATCTATCCGACGCTGCTGTACGCGGACGCGAAAGCCGCGATCCGGCAGCTCACGGAGGCCTTCGGCTTCACGGAGCTTTCGGTCTACGAGGGCGAGGACGGCTCGGTGATGCACGCCGAGCTGGCGCAGGGCAACGGCGCGGTGATGGTCGGCACCAAGGGCCGGGGCGGCCTGTTCGACACGGCCATGAAGGGCGCGGGCACCACGGGGGTGTACGTGGTGGTGGACGACGTGGACGGCCACCACCGCCACGCCGTCGACCACGGCGTGGAGGTGCTGATGCCCCCGACGGACCAGGACTACGGCTCGCGGGACTACATGGCTCGGGACCTCGAGGGCAATGTGTGGAGCTTCGGGACGTACGCGCCCGAGATTGCGGCGGGCTGACGTCCCGCGGGGCGGGCCGCGGCCCTTAGCTGCCGCCGGTGTGCACCTGGAAGGCGGCCCGGCGCACCGCCTTGGCCAGGGCCGGGTCGGGGTGTGCGGCGGCGAGGGCGACCAGGACCTGCACGGTGCGCGGGTGCCCCACGGCGCGTACCTCCTCCAGCAGCATCGGGACGGTCGGCTGCACCGCGGACTCCAGGTGGCGCACCAGCAGCGGCGCCTCACCGTGGTCGGCGACGGCGGCCGCGGTGTCCACCCACAGCCATGTCGCCTCCTCGCGGGTGAGGACCTCGTGGGCGTCCTCGGGATCGGCGCCGTCGTGCTCGGCCAGCCACAGCAGCCCGTAGGGCCGGAGCGTGGGCTCCTCCAGTACGGCGCGGACGTCCGGCTCGGCAGGCGCGCCGACCACGCGCAGCGCCTCGAAGGCGAGGCCGCGCAGCAGGGCGTCCTCACCGCGCGCGGCGCCGAGGAGCTCGGTGACGGCGCTGCCGACGGGGCGGGCGGCGAGCCAGGCGCGGTACTCGGCGCGGGCCGCGTTGGGGCGCAGCTGGGCGCAGCCGCGGAGCATGTCCTCGGCGGCCTGCTCGATGTTCCCGGCGGGGCTCTGCGCGGCGACGCAGATCTGCTCCAGCTTGACCCAGACGGCCCAGCTGCCGAGGGGGGTGAGGGTGGCCTGGCCGTCGCCGTAGGTGAGGGCGCCGACGGAGGCGAGGGCGCGCAGGGCCCAGTCGAGCAGCGGGGCGAGCGGGGCGTCGGTGTGCTCCGGTTCGTCCGACGGCTCGGGCTGGGGGCCGTAGGGGATCTCGCAGCGGGCGGTGCGCAGCTCGGTGACGCGCTGCTCCAGCAGGTCGAGGAGCTGCTCCACGGGGACGGGCCCGGCGGACAGCTGGAGGAAGGAGAGCACCTGCGGCATGGCGGAGACGACCTCGGCGACGGCGGCGGGCTCGTGGTCCGCGGGCTCCGGGTGGGCGAGCGACCAGGCGTCGAAGAGGGCGACCCAGCCGCGCAGCACGGCGCTGTCGTCGCGGTTCCAGGCGCGCAGCCGCCAGCCGGGGCGGGCGCTGTCGCCGTGCACCTCGATGAGACCGGCGAGGCGGGCGGTGTCCCAGTCGGCTCTGACCTGAGCCGAAGTCAGATTCAGGTCGCGGGCGGCCCGTTCGGCGGTCGCCTCGGAGAGGGTGGCCTTGCCGTCATCGGTGCCGCTGTCCCGGCCGGGGCCGAGGGCGGCGTCGGCCCAACGGGCGACGCGGGCCGCGTCGGCCAGACCTGAGCGTGCCATTCTGGCCAGCTCCGCCGGTGCCGGGGTGCCCTCCGGAGGGCGCGGTGCGGGGCGGCGCGAGCGCCGCTGGTTCATCGCTTGGGGGGCGGCGGCCAGGGGTCGCGGGCGGACGAGTCGAAGCCTGGAGTCGCGCGGGATACGGGACGTCACGGGGGCAGTCTTCCGGTTGACGGTCCGAAAACCCAAACGGAATGTCACGGCGGGCGACGGTGAGGGCCAACGCACCTGTGCGCAGGAGTGGTCGAGGGCCGGGAACAGGCCAGTGGTACGACGCTAAACGGAATCGCCGCGACCGCTCGGTGCCGAGCGGGAACGGGAGGTGGTTGCGGCAGGGCGAAGGGGGCGTGAACGGGGGGTGTGTGAGAGACCGCCAGGACACCGGCGGCAGGGCCGCGTCGGCGGGCGCGTGTGAGCGAGGTCACATGAGGGGCGTCATGAAGCGGCGCAGCGCCTCCTCGTAGGCCTCCGGGTCGGCGTTCCACATGGCCCCGTGGGGCGCGTGGGCGACGGTGCGCAGGGCGACCATGTCCGGGCGGGCGTCGGCGAGCCGGCGCGAGAGCTGCCAGGGGGCGACGATGTCGTCCGGTCCATGGAAGACGAGCGCCGGGACGCGCAGGCCGTCGGCCGGGTCCGGGCCCGTGGCGCGGTCGCCGGTCAGGCCGGTGCGGCCCTGGGCGGCGCGGACCGCCAGGGGCAGCAGCGCGCCCGGGGTGCGGCGGGCCGAGGCGAGGGCGCGCAGGGTGGCCTCCCAGCTGAGCACCGGAGAGTCCAGGACGAGCCCGGAGACGCGGTCGCGCAGTCCCGAGTGGGCGGCGGCGCGCAGGGCCATGGTGGCGCCGGTGGACCAGCCGTGCAGGACGACCTGGCGGGCTCCGTAGCGCACGGCGTAGCGGATGGCGGCGTCGAGGTCGCGCCACTCGGTCTCACCGAGGTGGTTCAGGCCGTCGGGCGGGCGGGGTGCGCCCAGGTCACCGCGGTAGGCGAGGGCGAGCACCGGGAAGCGGCTGCGGTGCAGGAACCCCATGACGTTCATGGCGAGTTCCCGGGTGGTGCCCAGGCCGTGCACGGCGATCACCCAGGTGTCCCGCTTGCCCGGTACGAACCACGCGGGCAGGGCGCCGAGCTCGCCGGGGACGTCGACGTCGGCGTGTTCGAGGCCGAGGGCTGCGCTCGGGTTGCCGACGTATACGTTCGGGGTGAGCCAGACCTTGTCGCCGGCCGTCAGTGTGCCGTGCGTCACGCTCTCCAGGCGGCGCACCACGGTGTCGGCGGAGTGCGTGACACCGGTCAGGACGGGGCCGACGACCGCGTGGGAGCCGTTGCCGGAGAGGCCGTAGCGGCCGGGGCGCAGGGCGGCGAGGTCCCGGGTGAGGCTGATCTGCCCGGCGGCGGTGCCGTGCACCGTGAGCCGGGGTTCGGTGGGCAGGGGCCTGCCGGGGGGCGCCTTGAGCGCGGCGTCGCTGGCGAGCCGGCCGGCGGCCACCGCGGCGGCACCGGCCCCGATCACGGCGGTGACGGCAGCGGCCGTCGCTTTGACAGTGCGCACGGCTCCAGTGTCCTGGCGGATGCCGTCAGCGACCAGTGGGAGGCAGCGGCGGGGTGACGTCCGCGGCGGCCGTGGGGGCGGCTCAGCCCCGCTGGCCGTAGCCGCGCAGGCGTTCCTCCACCTGCGTCAGCTGTTCCCGGGACAGCAGGCTCGGGGCCAGGCCGGGCACCGAGGAGGCGGTGAGCCACAGGCGGCACATCCACTCCAGCTGGGCGGTGCGGTCGTAGGCCTGGTCGAGGGTGGCGCCGTGGGCGATGGTGCCGTGGTTGCGGAGGAGGCAGCCGGAGCGGTCGGCGAGGGCGCGGAGCATGTTCTCGGCCAACTCGTCGGTGCCGTAGGTGGCATAGGGGGCGACCCGGACGGGGCCGCCGAGCGCGGCGGCCATGTAGTGGATCAGCGGGAGCTCGTCGACGAGCGTCGAGACGGCCGTCGCGTTGACGGCGTGGGTGTGGACGACGGCCAGGGCGCCGGTGGTGCGGTAGACCGCGAGGTGCATGGGGAGCTCGCTGGTCGGGACGAGCGCGCCGAGGACCTGCCGGCCGTCGAGGTCCACGCCGGTCACGTCGTCCGGCGTCAGCCGGTCGTAGGGGACGCCCGACGGTGTGACGAGGACGGTGTCGCCGACGCGTACCGAGACGTTGCCGGACGTGCCGACGACGAGTCCGTCCGAGACGGTCCGGCGGGCCGTCGTGACGAGGTCCTCCCAGGCGCGCGCCTCCTCGGGGCGCGCACTCCCGCGCCGCGACTCCCCCACGCCCCGTTCGCTCTCCCGCGTGTCTCCCGTGCCCCGCTCGTCGCCTCGCTGCTCAGCCATGCCGCGATCCTGCCAGGGTCGGGCTCAAAGCGCCGCAGCGCGGGGGCACTTCAGGACCTGTCACCGAAACGATCCCGACGGCCGGGCCGGCTGGACGGAACGTGTTCAAGCGGTCACTCGATCGACTGAATCGGTTCGGCCGCGGCGGCTGGGCGCGCGGGCGTGGAGGCCGCTGTTCCGGGGCGGAACGAGGACCCCCCGTTGCGGTCACCCCTGCGCCCCTCCCAGTTCATCTTCCGTTCACTCAGGTTGCCTACGTTCGTCGCGCCAATGACCTCGAACGATTGCCTGGGTAAATGGAAAGCTTCTCGCTGATCCTCGCGATTGTGGTGGTAACCGCTCTCGCGTTCGATTTCACGAACGGTTTCCACGACACCGCGAACGCGATGGCCACGACCATTTCCACGGGCGCCATGAAGCCCAAGGTTGCGGTGGCCATGTCCGCGGTCCTCAACCTGGTCGGCGCCTTCCTGTCCGTCGAAGTCGCCAACACGATCTCAAAGGGCCTCGTCGACGAGGCCGGCATCCGCCCCGAGGTCATCTTCGCCGCCCTGGTCGGCGCGATCCTCTGGAACCTGCTGACCTGGCTGGTCGGTCTGCCGTCCAGCTCCTCCCACGCCCTCATGGGCGGTCTGATCGGTGCCACGATCGCCTCGGCGGGCGTCGGCGCGGTGCACGGCGACGTGCTGGTCACCAAGGTGCTCATCCCGGCGATCGCCGCCCCGCTGGTCGCGGGCATCGCGGCCCTGCTCGCCACGCGGCTGACGTACTCCCTCGGCCGCAAGGCCGACGGCAACGCGTCCAAGAAGGGCTACCGGGCCGGCCAGATCGCCTCCGCGGGCCTGGTCTCCCTGGCACACGGCACCAACGACGCGCAGAAGACGATGGGTGTCATCACCCTCGCCCTGGTGGCCGGCGGCGCGGTCGCGCCCGACTCCGACCCGCCCATGTGGGTCATCCTCTCGGCGGGTCTCGCCATCGCGCTCGGCACGTACCTGGGTGGCTGGCGCATCATCCGCACCATGGGCAAGGGCCTGACCGACCTCCAGCCGCAGCAGGGCTTCGCCGCCCAGACCTCCGCGGCCACGGTCATCCTGGCCTCCTCCCACCTCGGCTTCTCCCTCTCCACGACGCACTCCGTGTCCGGCTCGGTGATGGGCGCCGGCCTCGGCCGCAAGGGCGGCGTGGTCCGCTGGTCCACCGCGACGCGGATGTTCGTCGCGTGGGGCCTGACGCTCCCGGCCGCGGCCCTGGTGGGCGCGCTCGCCGAGTACGTCACCGGCTTCGGCAGCTGGGGCACCGCCGTGGTGGCGGTCTTCCTGGTCGCCTCCAGCGCGTGGATCTGGAAGCTCTCGCGGCGTGAGGTGGTCGACCACACCAACGTCAACGACACCGACGCCGCGGAGCCCGCGGGCGTGGTCACCACGGCGATCGCCGCCGTGACTCCGCCCCCGGCGGGAGGCACGGCCCCGGCGTCGGAGGACCCGGTCCCCGCGTTCCCGTCGCAGGCCACCGCCGAGCGCACGCCGACCACGACCACCACGGTCTGACCCCGCCACCGGTTACAAGGAAGAGTCTGTTGATATGAAGATCGACTGGGCGGCCCTCGGCTCCGTCTTCGGTGTCAGCCTCGTGGTCACCGTGGCCCTCGTCGGCCTGTTCAGCCTCGGCATCACCGGCCTGTCGCGCCGCGAGCGGGCGGTGGCGGAGGGCGGAACCGCGGGACTCGCGGTCACCGGCGCGTACGCCTGTTTCGCTGCGTGTGCGGCGGCCGTGGGGTACGGGATCTACCTGATCGTGGCCTGAGGGCCTGACGTCACGTCGTGTCCACCGGGCGGTACGGAACTCCGGTTCCGTACCGCCCGGTCGTCGTGTGTACGACAGGGGGCGGTGTGGGGTTCTCCACACTCTCCCCTCGCAGGTCAACGGCAAGTTGACGGCGGTTCCCGGCCGTGGTGGACTGCCGGGGCCAATACGGCGGCAGGAGAGGAAGCCGGTGAAAGTCCGGCGCGGTCCCGCCACTGTCACCGGGGTAGCAATCCCCGGGAGCCAGGAACTCTCACCGCCGGTCTCGTCGAACCAGGGCGTGGACACCCTGAGTGAGGACACACATCGCCATGCGCGGCTGCCGATCGAGGTTCACCACCCCACCCCTGCCCGCCCTCCTGGCCGGCTGAGCCCATGGGTGCCGGTCGCGTCTTCGCGTACGGCGCCGCCGCCGGCCTGATCGGTGACCTGCTGCTCGGTGATCCTCGCCGGGGGCATCCGGTCGCCGCGTTCGGGCGGGCCGCGAGTGCCGTGGAACGGGTGTTGTGGCGGGACCACCGCGGGTGGGGCGCGCTGCACAGCACCGTGTGTGCCGGAGGGGCCGTCGCCCTCGGGTCCGTCGCCGCGCGCGCCGTGCGCACCTCCCCCGCCGCCTCCGTCGCACTGACCGCTGCCGCCACCTGGGCCGTCGTCGGGGGGACTTCACTCGCCCGGGAAGCGCGGACCATCGGGCATGCCCTGGAGGCCGGGGACGTCGAGGCGGCCCGGGCCCGGCTGCCGCATCTGTGCGGCCGGGATCCGCAGGCCCTCGACGCCGACGGCATGGCCCGGGCCGTGGTCGAGTCGGTCGCCGAGAACACCTCCGACGCCGTGGTGGGGGCGCTGGTGTGGGGGGCCGTCGGCGGTGTGCCGGGGCTGCTCGGGTTCCGGGCCGTCAACACCCTGGACGCCATGGTCGGGCACAAGTCGGCCCGGTACCGCCGGTACGGGTGGGCCTCCGCCCGCCTGGACGACCTCGCGGGTTGGCCGGGAGCGCGGCTGACCGCCGTACTCGCCGTGCTGGCCGGGCCGGATCCGCGGGGGGCCGTGCGGGCCTGGCGGGCCGACGCGGCGCGGCATCCGAGTCCCAACGCCGGGCCCGTGGAGGCCTCGTTCGCGGGGGCGCTCGGGGTGCGGCTGGGCGGGACGCTCTCGTACGGCGGGCGGGTGGAGCACCGGCCCGTGCTGAACACGCCGGGGCGGGCCGTCGGCCGCCACGACGTCGAGCGGGCCGTGCGGCTGTCGAAGCGTGTCACCTGGCTCGCGCTCGGGGTGTGCGCCGGTGCGCGGTCGCTGATGAGCGCGCGGTCATCGAAAAGGGGGAACTGACATGAGCGGTGGGCTTCTCGTCGCCGGTACCACCTCCGACGCCGGAAAGAGCGTCGTGACCGCCGGGATCTGCCGGTGGCTGGTGCGCCAGGGCGTCAAAGTCGCGCCCTTCAAGGCGCAGAACATGTCCCTGAACTCCTTCGTGACGACGGAGGGGGCCGAGATCGGGCGGGCGCAGGCCATGCAGGCGCAGGCCTGCCGCATCGAGCCGACCGCGCTGATGAATCCGGTGCTGCTCAAGCCCGGTGGCGAGCAGAGCAGTCAGGTCGTGCTGCTGGGCAAGCCGGTCGGGGAGCTGAGCGCGCGCGGCTATCACGGCGGACGGCAGCAGCAGTTGCTCGGGACGGTGCTGGACTGCCTGGAGCAGTTGCGGGGCACGTATGACGCGGTGATCTGTGAGGGGGCCGGTTCTCCCGCCGAGATCAATCTGCGGCGGACGGACATCGTGAACATGGGGATCGCCCGGAACGCCGGGCTGCCCGTGCTCGTCGTCGGCGACATCGACCGGGGCGGGGTGTTCGCCTCGTTCTTCGGGACGGTGGCGCTGCTGTCGCCCGAGGACCAGCGTTGCGTCGCCGGGTTCCTCGTCAACAAGTTCCGCGGGGACGTCTCCCTGCTGGAGCCGGGTCTGGAGATGCTGCACGGGCTCACGGGTCGGCGGACCTACGGTGTGCTGCCGTTCCGGCACGGGCTCGGGATCGACGAGGAGGACGGGCTGCGGGTCTCCCTGCGGGGAGCGTTGCGGGAGTCCGTCGTCGCGCCGCCGGTCGGCGAGGACGTGCTGCGCGTCGCCGTCTGCGCCGTGCCGCTCATGTCCAACTTCACCGACGTGGACGCGCTGGCCGCCGAACCCGGCGTCGTGGTGCGGTTCGTGGACCGGCCGGAGGAACTGTCCGACGCCGACCTCGTCATCGTGCCCGGCACTCGCGGGACGGTCCGGGCACTGGAGTGGCTGCGCGAGCGCGGGCTCGCCGACGCCCTGGTCCGCAGGGCCGCCGAGCAGCGGCCCGTCCTCGGCATCTGCGGCGGCTTCCAGATCCTCGGCGAGCACATCGAGGACGACGTCGAGAGCCGCCGGGGCCACGTCGACGGGCTCGGGATCCTGCCCGTGCGGGTGCGGTTCGCCCGCGAGAAGACCCTCACGCGACCGGCGGGCGAGGCCCTCGGGGAGCACGTCGAGGGTTACGAGATCCACCACGGCGTCGCCGACGTCACGGGAGGGACTCCCTTCCTGGACGGCTGCCGGGTCGGCCAGACCTGGGGCACGCACTGGCACGGCTCGCTGGAGTCGGACGGCTTCCGGCGGGCCTTTCTGCGCGAGGTGGCGGCCGCCGCGGGCCGCCGCTTCGTGCCCGCGCCGGACACCTCGTTCGCCGCGCTGCGCGAGGAGCAGCTCGACCGGCTCGGCGATCTGATCGAACAGCACGCGGACACGGACGCGCTGTGGCGGCTCATCGAGTCCGGCGCGCCGCAAGGACTGCCCTTCATTCCACCGGGAGCGCCCGCATGAGCACTGTGTTGTTGTTGTCGACCGCCGACACGGACCTGCTGGCGGCCCGGGCCGCCTCCGGTGCCGACTACCGGATCGGCAACCCGACCCGCGTGGACGTCCGGGAGGAGCTTCCGGCCCTGCTGGACGGAGCGTCCATCGCCGTCGTCCGGCTGCTCGGCGGCAAGCGGGCCTGGGAGGACGGGCTCGCCGCGCTGAAGGCCTCCGGCATCCCGACCGTGCTGCTCGGCGGTGAGGCCGTACCGGACGCGGAGCTGATGGCCGAGTCGTCCGTGCCGGCCGGTGTCGTCGCCGAGGCGCTGCGGTACCTCGTGGAGGGCGGGCCGGACAACCTCACCGAACTCGCCCGGTTCCTCTCCGACACCGTGCTGCTGACCGGCGAGGGGTTCGACGAGCCGCGGAAGATGCCCGAGTACGGCGTCCACGGCGAGCGTGAACTCGTGCCGGGCCGTCCGACCGTCGGCGTGCTCTTCTACCGGGCGCACGAACTGAGCGGCAACACCGCCTTCGTGGACACCCTGTGCGACGCGATCGAGGCGCGGGGCGCCAACGCGCTGCCCGTGTACTGCGGTTCGCTGCGCGGGGCGGACGCGGGCCTGTACGAGATCCTCGGGCAGGCGGACACCCTGGTCGCCACCGTCCTCGCCGCGGGCGGCACCCACGCCTCGCAGGCCTCGGCGGGCGGTGACGAGGAGGCCTGGGACATCGGCGCCCTCGCCGAGCTGGACATCCCCGTGCTGCAGGGCCTGTGCCTGACGTCCTCGCGGCAGGCCTGGGCCGACTCGGACGCCGCCCTGTCCCCCATGGACGCCGCGATGCAGGTGGCCATCCCGGAGTTCGACGGGCGGCTGATCACCGTGCCGTTCTCCTTCAAGGAGCAGGGCCCGGACGACGTGCCCGTCTACGTCGCCGACCCGGAGCGCGCGGGGCGCGTCGCCGGCATCGCCGTACGGCACGCGCGGCTGCGGCACAAGGAGAACGCCGAGAAGAAGCTGGCGCTGGTCTTCACCGCCTACCCGACCAAGCACTCGCGGGTCGGCAACGCGGTCGGGCTGGACACGCCGGCCTCGGCGGTGCGGGTGCTGGACGCGCTGCGGGACGCCGGGTACGTCGTCGAGGGGCATCCGGACCAGGGCGACGAGCTGATCCACCGGCTCATCAACGCCGGTGGGCACGACGTGGAGTGGCTGACGGAGGAGCAGCTGGCCGCCGCGCCCGCGCGGGTGCCGCTGGCCGACTACCGGGCGTGGTTCGAGAAGCTCGACCCGGAGCTGAAGGACGCCATGACCGAGGCGTGGGGCGAGCCGCCGGGGAGTCTCTACGTCGACGGCGACGACATCGTGCTGGCATCCCTGCAGTTCGGGAACGTCGTCGTGATGATCCAGCCGCCCCGCGGCTTCGGCGAGAACCCGATCGCGATCTACCACGACCCGGACATGCCGCCGTCCCACCACTACATGGCGGCCTACCGGTGGCTGGAGAACAGCTTCGGCGCGGACGCCATCGTGCACATGGGCAAGCACGGCACCATGGAGTGGCTGCCCGGCAAGGGACTCGGGCTCAGCGGGGGCTGCGCCCCGGACGCGGTCCTCGGGGACCTGCCGCTGATCTATCCGTTCATCGTCAACGACCCGGGCGAGGGCACCCAGGCCAAGCGGCGCGGGCACGCCACGGTCGTCGACCACCTCGTGCCGCCGATGGCCCGTGCCGACACCTACGGCGACCTGGCCAAGCTGGAGCAGCTCCTCGACGAGTACGCGCTCGTCTCCGACCTGGACCCGGCGAAGGCGCCGACCGTGCGCGCCCAGATCTGGACGCTGGTCAAGGCCGCCGAGCTCCACCACGACCTGCACGTCGACGAGCAGCCGGACGACGCGGAGTTCGACGAGTTCGTCATGCACATCGACGGCTATCTGTGCGAGATCAAGGACGTGCAGATCCGCGACGGACTGCACATCCTGGGCGGCGGGCCGGTCGGCGAGCCGCGCGTGAACCTCGTGCTGGCCGTGCTGCGCGCCTCTCAGGTGTGGGGCGGGCAGGCCAACGCGCTGCCGGGCCTGCGGGCGTCGCTGGCGCAGCACTTCGGGCTGGTGGAGAAGGAGCTGCTGGCCGAGCCGGGCGCTCCGGTGAAGGTGCCCGTCGAGCTGACGGACCTGGTGGACGGCCCCTCGCGCAGCGCCGCCGACGCGATCGACCTGCTGGAGCAGCTGTGCCGGCGGATCGCGGAGGGCATGGAGGAGCGCGGCTGGGCGGTCGCGGACAGCGCACCGCTGGTCCGGGAGGTCCTGGGCACCGAACTCCCCGACGCGGTCGCCGTGCTGGAGTTCGCCTGCACCGAGGTCGTGCCCCGGCTGGAGAAGACCACCGACGAGATCGGGCACATCCTGCGGGCCCTGAGGGGCGGTTACGTCCCGGCCGGTCCGTCCGGTTCGCCGACCCGCGGGCTGGTCAACGTCCTGCCGACGGGCCGCAACTTCTACTCCGTCGACCCCAAGGCCATTCCGTCCCGGCTGAGCTGGGAGGTCGGGCAGTCGCTGGCGGACTCGCTGGTGCAGCGGTATCTGCAGGACACCGGCGAGTACCCGACGTCCGTCGGCCTGACGGTGTGGGGCACCTCGGCGATGCGCACCCAGGGCGACGACATCGCCGAGATCCTGGCGCTGCTGGGCTGCCGGCCGGTGTGGGACGACGCCTCGCGGCGCGTGACCGGCTTCGAGGTGGTGCCCCTGGCGGAGCTCGGCCGGCCGCGCATCGATGTGACGGTCCGTATCTCGGGCTTCTTCCGGGACGCGTTCCCGCACGTCGTGGGCCTGATCGACGACGCCGTGCGCACGGTGGCCGAGCTGGACGAGCCGGCGGAGTCCAACCACGTCCGGGCCCACGCCGACCAGGACACTGCCGAGCACGGCGACCGCCGCCGGGCCACGGCCCGCATCTTCGGCTCCAAGCCGGGGGCGTACGGGGCGGGTCTGCTGCCGCTGATCGACGCCCGCAACTGGCGCTCCGACGCGGACCTCGCCGAGGTGTACGCGGTGTGGGGCGGCTACGCCTACGGGCGCGGGCTGGACGGGCGGGCCGCGCGCGGCGACATGGAGACGGCGTTCAAGCGGATCGCCGTCGCCGCGAAGAACGTCGACACCCGTGAGCACGACCTGGTCGACGCCGACGACTACTTCCAGTACCACGGCGGCATGGTCGCCATGGTGCGGCACCTGACGGGCGCGAGCCCCGAGGCGTACGTCGGCGACTCGGCCACCCCGGACCAGGTGAAGACGCGCACGCTCGGCGAGGAGACGCACCGTGTCTTCCGCGCCCGGGTGGTCAACCCGCGCTGGATGGCGGCCATGCGGCGGCACGGCTACAAGGGCGCCTTCGAGATGGCGGCGACCGTGGACTACCTCTTCGGGTACGACGCCACGGCCGGGGTCGTGGACGACTGGATGTACGAGAAGCTCAGCGCTGAGTACGTCTTCGACCCGGAGAACCGGGACTTCATGAAGAAGTCCAACCCCTGGGCGCTGCGCGGCATCACCGAGCGGCTGCTGGAGGCCGCCGACCGCGGACTGTGGGCCGAGCCGGACGCGGAGACGCTGGAGCGGCTGCGCGCGACCTATCTGGAACTCGAAGGCGACTTGGAGGGCGACGAGAAGTGACCACCCCCTTTCCGTTCACGGCCGTCGTCGGCCAGGACGACCTGCGGCTCGCGCTGCTGCTGAACGCGGTGTCACCCGCGGTCGGCGGTGTGCTGGTGCGCGGCGAGAAGGGCACGGCCAAGTCGACGGCGGTGCGGGCGCTGTCGGCGCTCATGCCGACGCTGGACGTCGTCTCCGGCTGCCGCTTCTCCTGCGACCCCGGCTCCCCCGATCCCGGCTGCCCGGACGGGCCGCACGAGCCGGGGGCGTTCGAGACCCGGGCCGCGCGCATGGTCGAACTGCCCGTCGGCGCCTCCGAGGACCGGCTGGTCGGCGCGCTGGACATCGAGCGGGCGCTCTCGGAGGGCGTGAAGGCCTTCGAGCCGGGCCTGCTGGCCGACGCGCACCGCGGGATCCTCTACGTCGACGAGGTCAACCTCCTCCACGACCACCTGGTCGACCTGCTGCTGGACGCCGCCGCGATGGGCGCCTCGTACGTCGAGCGCGAGGGCGTCTCGGTGCGGCACGCCGCCCGCTTCCTGCTCGTGGGCACCATGAACCCCGAAGAGGGCGAGCTGCGGCCGCAGTTGCTCGACCGGTTCGGGCTGACCGTGGAGGTCGCGGCCTCGCGGGAGCCCGACCAGCGGGTGGAGGTGGTCCGGCGGCGGCTGGCCTACGACGACGACCCGGCCGCCTTCGCCGCGCGCTGGGCCGAGGAGGAGGCCGCCGTACGGGCGCGGATCGTCGCCGCGCGGGAGCTGCTGCCGTCCGTGCGGCTGGGCGACGGGGCGCTGCGGCAGATCGCGGCGACCTGTGCGGCCTTCGAGGTGGACGGCATGCGCGCCGACATCGTGATGGCGCGCACCGCCACGGCGCTGGCCGCCTGGGCCGGGCGCACGGACGTGCTCGCCGAGGACGTCCGGCAGGCGGCGCTGCTCGCGCTGCCGCACCGGCGGCGGCGCAACCCCTTCGACGCGCCGGGGCTCGACGAGGACAAGCTCGACGAGACCCTGGAGGAGTTCGGCGGCTCGGACGACGACGACCCGGATCCGGACCCCGGGCCTGACGGGCCCGGAGGGGGCGGCGGACAGCCCGAACCCGACGACGCGCCCCAGGGCGACGGCGACACCGCGGCCCGGCCCGAGGCCGGCGAGGGCGGGCAGCCGCAGCCGTCGGGCGCCGGCGAGCAGTCGGCCGTACGGGCGTCGGAGCCGTTTCGCACCAAGGTGCTGAGCGTGCCCGGCATCGGCGAGGGCGCCGCCGGGCGGCGCTCTCGGGCGCGGACCGAGCACGGGCGGACGACCGGGGCCCGGCGGCCCCGGGGCGCGCTCACCAAGCTGCACCTGGCGGCGACCGTGCAGGCGGCGGCCCCGCACCAGCGGGCGCGCGGACGGTCCGGGCCGGGTCTGGTGGTGCGGCGGGACGATCTGCGGCAGGCCACCCGCGAGGGGCGCGAGGGCAATCTCGTGCTGTTCGTCGTGGACGCCTCCGGGTCGATGGCGGCCCGGCAGCGGATGAGCGCCGTGAAGGGCGCCGTGCTGTCGCTGCTGCTGGACGCCTACCAGCGGCGCGACAAGGTGGGTCTGGTGACCTTCCGCGGCACGGCCGCGGACGTGGCGCTGCCGCCGACCTCGTCGGTGGACGCGGCGGCGGCCCGGCTGGAGACGCTGCCGACGGGCGGGCGCACGCCGCTCGCCGCGGGGCTGCTGCGCGCCCACGACGTGCTGCGCGTGGAGCGGCTGCGCGACCCGGCCCGGCGGCCGCTGGTCGTGCTCGTGACGGACGGGCGCGCCACCGGCGGCCCGGAGCCGGTCGCCCTGGCCGGGCGTGCGGCGCGGCTGTTCGCGGCCGACGGTCTCGCCTCGGTCGTCGTGGACTGCGAGTCGGGGCCGGTGCGGCTGGGGCTCGCCGGGCAGCTCGCGGGCGAACTGGGCGGTACGGCCGTGACATTGGACGAGCTGCGGGCGGACAGCATCGCCGGGCTGGTGAAGGACGTGCAGAGGAGGGCCGCGTAATGCCGCAGGGACAGCCGAGTGTGGTGCCGGACGACGGACTGACGACCCGGCAGCGGCGGAACCGGCCGCTGGTCGTCGTCCACACGGGCATCGGCAAGGGCAAGTCCACCGCCGCCTTCGGGCTCGCGCTGCGGGCCTGGAACCAGGGGTGGCCCATCGGGGTGTTCCAGTTCGTCAAGTCGGCGAAGTGGAAGGTCGGCGAGGAGAACGCGCTGCGGGTGCTCGGCGCCTCCGGCGAGGGCGGGTCCGTCGACTGGCACAAGATGGGCGAGGGCTGGTCCTGGGTGCAGCGCGACATCCAGGGTGACAACGCGACCAACGAGGAGAAGGCCCGGGAGGGCTGGGAGCAGGTCAAGCGGGACCTGGCGGCCGAGACGTACCAGCTGTACGTGCTCGACGAGTTCGCCTACCCGATGCACTGGGGCTGGGTGGACACGGACGAGGTGATCTCCGTGCTGCGGGACCGGCCCGGCACCCAGCATGTCGTCATCACCGGGCGGAACGCGCCAGGGAAGCTCGTGGACTTCGCCGACCTCGTGACCGACATGTCCAAGGTCAAGCATCCGATGGACGCGGGCCAGAAGGGCCAGAGGGGCATCGAGTGGTGAGTGCTTCCGTCCCTCGGCTGGTCATCGCCGCGCCCTCCTCGGGGAGCGGCAAGACCACCGTCGCCACGGGGTTGATGGCCGCGTTCGCCGCGCGGGGGCTCGCCGTGTCCCCGCACAAGGTCGGGCCGGACTACATCGACCCCGGGTACCACGCGCTCGCGACCGGGCGGGTGGGACGGAACCTAGACGCGTACCTGTGCGGGCCCGAGCTGGTCGGGCCGCTGTTCCTGCACGGGGCGCGGGGGTGTGACATCGCCGTCGTCGAGGGCGTGATGGGGCTGTACGACGGGGCCGCGGGCGAGGGTGAGCTGGCCTCGACGGCGCATGTCGCGAAGCTGCTCGGGGCGCCGGTGGTGCTGGTCGTGGACGCGTCGTCGCAGTCGCGGTCGGTGGCGGCGCTGGTGCACGGGTTCGCCTCCTGGGATCCGGAGGTGCGGGTCGGGGGCGTGATCCTGAACAAGGTCGCCTCGGACCGGCACGAGGAGCTGTTGCGGGAGGCGCTGGAGCAGGCCGGGGTGCCGGTGCTGGGGGTGTTGCGGCGCGCTCCGCAGGTGGACACGCCGTCGCGGCATCTGGGGCTGGTGCCGGTCGCCGAACGGCGGGCTGCGGCGGTGGAGGCGGTGGCGGCGATGGCCGCGCAGGTCTTGGACGGTTGTGACCTGGGGGCGTTGGAAGCACTGGCACGTGCAGCCGGTTCCGTACCAGGGGGCTCCGCCCCCTGGTCCCCCGTCTCCCCCTCCCACCACCCGACACGGTCGGACAAGCAGCCGGGACCCGTTGTCGCCGTTGCCGGTGGGTCCGCCTTCACCTTCTCCTACGCCGAACACACCGAACTGCTCACCGCCGCCGGGGCCGAGGTCGTCGTCTTCGATCCGTTGCGGGACGAGGAACTGCCCGAGAGGACCGCCGGGTTGGTGATCGGGGGCGGGTTCCCCGAGGTGTACGCCGCGGAGCTGTCCGCCAACGAACCCCTGCGCAAGGCCGTTGCCGAGCTGGCCGGAAGCGGCGCTCCCGTCGCCGCCGAGTGTGCCGGGCTGCTGTATCTGTGCCGGGAGCTGGACGGGCTGCCGATGTGCGGGGTGCTGGACGCCTCGGCGCGGATGACCGAGCGGCTGACGCTGGGCTACCGGGACGCCGTGGCCGTGAGCGACAGTGTGCTCGCGGCGGCCGGGACACGGATACGGGGCCACGAGTTCCACCGGACCGCCGTGGAGCCCGGCTGGGGGGCGGAGCCCGCCTGGGGGGTCCGCGGTCCCCGGCCGCGGGTCGAAGGTTTCGTGGAGCGCGGTGTGCACGCGAGCTATCTGCACACGCACTGGGCGTCCGAGCCCGGTGTCGCCCGTCGGTTCGTGGAGAGGTGCCGGACGTCATGAGCAGCAAGCTGGTCGGAGTCGGGGTGGGCCCCGGGGATCCGGAGCTGGTCACCGTCAAGGGCGTGGGCGCCCTGCGGCAGGCCGAGGTCGTGGTGGTCCCCGTGATGGACAGCGGGGAGCGCGGCCGGGCCGAGGCGACCGTGTTGCACTACGTGCCCGAGGAGAAGGTCGTGCGGGTCGTGTTCGCGCTGAACGAGCGCAGCGACCGGGCCCGGCGCGAGGCCGCCTGGGACGCGGCCGGGGAGCGGGTCGCCGAACTGCTGCGGCGGCACGCCTCGGTGGCCTTCGCGACCATCGGCGACCCCAATGTGTACTCGACGTTCACCTACCTCGCGCAGACCATCGCCGAGCTCGTGCCGGGGACCGTCGTGGAGACCGTGCCCGGGATCACCGCCATGCAGGACCTCGCCGCCCGGTCGGGGGCCGTGCTGACCGAGGGCACCGAGCCGCTCACGCTCGTGCCCGTCACCGCCGGGGCGGCCGTGCTGAAGGACGCCCTGGCCGGGCCCGGGACCGTGGTCGCCTACAAGTTCGGGCGGCAGGCGCACGAGGTCGCCGAGGCGTTGCGGGAGACCGGGCGGCTCGCCGACGCCGTATGGGGCTCGGCGCTGGGGCTCCCGGAGGAGTCCGTGCGCCCGGCCGCCGACCTCGACGAAACGCCCCTGCCCTATCTGTCGACGCTCATCGCGCCCGCCCGGCGCGAGGGCGGACGCGGCGGCAAGCTCTGACGCGCCCCGCCCACCGACGCCC
>NZ_JAIGQA010000076.1:0-33129 GCF_019733245.1 Streptomyces sp. WAC04114 | reverse complement strand
CCTTCAACGCCCCCGCCGCCCGCCGGCTGCGCGCGGCCCTCGGCATGGCCCCCGAGCACGTCGCCTACGGCATGCGCGTCTCGTACGGGCACCCCCACGTCACTCCGGACCACGTGATGGCCTGGGAGCGCGGGGCCGCCGCCCCGACCAACTCCGAACTCACCGCGCTCGCGGGCGTGCTGTGGTGCTCGCCCGCCGAACTCATCGGCAGACCGCGCACCCTGCGCGAACACCGCATCGCCCGCTGCCTCGCCCCGGAGGACGTGGCCCGGGCCGTGAGGCACGACGTGCTCGCGTATCTGCGCATGGAGGAGACCGACTCCTGGCGCGGCACGGAACGGCAGTCCGCCGCGCTGGCCGAACTGCTCGGGCTAGACCTGCCCGACTTCGTCACGGTCACGGGCCGCGACGGCAGACTCGGCGATCTGCTGCGCAGCGCCGCCACCACCCGCTGGCAGGCCTATGTCCGCCCCGTGGCCAAACTCGTGCCCCTGGACCGGCGGTTCCTGGAAGCCGCCCTGCAGGGCCTGCACGAGGACTACCAGGGGCACATGGCGGCCACCCTGAGCTGGGGCGGCGGCAGCGGTGACGCGGGCGGTGCCGGCCAGGACTTCCTCGACCGGATCGTGGAGCACTTCTGGACGAAGCTCCAGGACGACACCGACCGGGAGGCCGGCTAGACGTCCGGCCCTCGGGGAAAGCCGGCTCCTAGAAGACCGACTCGGCCTCGTCCATGCGGTCCTTCGGCACCGTCTTCAGCTCGGTCACGGCCTCCGCGAGCGGGACCATCACGATGTCCGTGCCGCGCAGGGCGGTCATCCTGCCGAACTGCTCCTGGTGCGCCGCCTCCACCGCGTGCCAGCCGAACCGGGTGGCGAGCACCCGGTCGTAGGCGGTCGGGACACCACCGCGCTGGACGTGGCCGAGGATGACCGGCTTGGCCTCCTTGCCCAGGCGCCGCTCCAGCTCGTGGGCGAGGGCGGTGCCGATGCCCTGGAAGCGCTCGTGGCCGAACTTGTCTATGGCGCCCTTGACGTAGTCCATGGAGCCCTCGGCGGGGTGGGCGCCCTCGGCGACGCAGACCACCGCGAACTTCTTGCCGCGGGAGAACCGCTCCTCGACCATCTTCACGAGGTCGGCCGGGTCGAACGGCCGCTCCGGCAGGCAGATGCCGTGCGCACCGGCCGCCATGCCGGACTCCAGGGCGATCCAGCCCGCGTGCCGGCCCATGACCTCCACCACCATCACCCGCTGGTGGGACTCGGCGGTGGTCTTCAGCCGGTCCATCGCCTCGGTGGCGACGCCCACGGCGGTGTCGAAGCCGAAGGTGCGGTCCGTGGAGGAGATGTCGTTGTCGATCGTCTTCGGGACACCCACGACGGGCAGACCGGCGTCGCTCAGCATGCGCGCGGCCGTCAGCGTGCCCTCGCCGCCGATCGGGATGAGCGCGTCGATGCCGAACTGGTGGATCATGTCGGAGGCGTTCTCGCAGGCTTCGCGCAGCCGGTCGCGCTCCAGCCGGGACGAGCCGAGGATGGTGCCGCCGCGGGCCAGGATGCCGCTGACGGACTCCAGGTCGAGGCTGCGGTATCGGCCGTCCAGCAGACCGGCGTAGCCGTCCTCGAAACCGATGACCTCGTCGCCGTAGTGGTCGACCGCCCGGTGCACGACCGACCGGATCACGGCGTTCAGGCCGGGGCAGTCGCCGCCTGCGGTGAGAACTCCGATACGCATCGTGCTGTGTCTCCTGCTCGCTGTTGACACCGGTGAGCCACTGCCGATTGTTTCACGCCCCACAGCCCCCTGTGGAACCCCTACGCTGACGGGCGCCTTATCCAGCGGCAGAGGTATTGTCAAGAGGGTTCTGCTCACCTCGGTGGGCGATTTTTGTGCCCCCGCCTGGACAGCAGTGGGGCGAGAGGCGTACCCCCATCCGAGACGAACGGAGAGCGCGCGTGACCCGCAGCGTGTACGTGACCGGCATCGACCGCGGCGACGGACGCCAGGTCGTCGAACTGGGGGTCATGGAGCTCCTCACCCGGCAGGTCGACCGGGTCGGTGTGTTCCGTCCCCTGGTCCACGACGGACCCGACCGCCTCTTCGAGCTGCTGCGCGCCCGCTACCGGCTCACCCAGGACCCGGCGACCGTCTACGGCATGGACTACCACGAGGCGTCCGCCCTCCAGGCCGAGGCCGGCACCGACGAGCTGGTGTCCACGCTCGTCGACCGCTTCCACCTGGTCGCGCGGGACTACGACGTCGTCCTGGTCCTCGGCACCGACTACGCCGACACGCAGCTGCCGGACGAGCTGTCGCTCAACGCCCGGCTGGCGAACGAGTTCGGCGCGTCCGTGATCCCGGTCGTCGGCGGCCGCAAGCAGACCGTCGAGTCCGTGCTCGCCGAGACGCGCAACGCCTACCGCGCCTACGACACCCTGGGCTGCGACGTCCTGGCCATGGTCGCCAACCGGGTGGCCCGCGAGGACCGCGACGAGATCGCCGGCCAGCTCGACTCCCGGCTGCCCGTGCCCTGTTACGTCCTGCCCGACGAGCCCGCGCTGTCCGCGCCGACCGTCTCGCAGATCGGCCACGCCCTCGGCGCCAAGGTGGTGCTGGGCGACGACTCCGGGCTCGCCCGGGACGTGCTGGGCTTCGTCTTCGGCGGCGCCATGCTGCCGACCTTCCTGGGCGCCCTGACCCCGGGCTGCCTCGTGGTCACCCCGGGCGACCGCGCCGACCTGGTCGTCGGCTCGCTCGCCGCGCACAGCGCCGGCACCCCGCCGATAGCGGGTGTGCTGCTCACCCTGGACGAGGTGCCCGGCAACCACATCCTCACCCTCGCCGACCGTCTCGCCCCCGGCACCCCGGTGCTGTCGGTGGCGGGCACCAGCTTCCCCACCGCCGAGCAGCTGTTCTCCCTGGAGGGCAAGCTGAACGCGGCCACCCCGCGCAAGGCGGAGCGGGCCCTCGGCCTGTTCGAGCGGTACGCCGACACCGCCGACCTCGCGCGCCGCGTCTCCGCGCCGAGCAGCGACCGCGTCACGCCGATGATGTTCGAGCACAAGCTGCTGGAGCAGGCCCGCTCCGATCTGCGCCGGGTCGTGCTGCCCGAGGGCACCGAGGAGCGGGTGCTGCACGCCGCCGAGGTGCTGCTGCGCCGGGGTGTGTGCGAACTGACGCTGCTCGGCCCGGTCGACCTGATCCGCAAGAAGGCCGCCGACCTCGGCGTCGACCTCGGCGAGTCCCAGCTGATCGACCCGGCGACCTCCGAGCTGCGGGACACCTTCGCCGAGAAGTACGCGGCCCTGCGCGCCCACCGGGGCGTCACCGTGGAGCTCGCCTACGACGTCGTCTCCGACGTGAACTACTTCGGCACGCTGATGGTCCAGGAGGGCCTCGCGGACGGCATGGTGTCGGGCTCGGTGCACTCCACGGCCGCGACCATCCGCCCGGCGTTCGAGATCATCAAGACCAAGCCGGACGCGGACATCGTCTCGTCGGTGTTCTTCATGTGCCTGGCCGACAAGGTCCTCGTCTACGGCGACTGCGCGGTCAACCCGGACCCGAACGCCGAGCAGCTGGCCGACATCGCCATCCAGTCGGCGACCACGGCCGAGCAGTTCGGCGTGGAGCCGCGGATCGCGATGCTGTCGTACTCCACCGGCACCTCGGGTTCCGGCGCCGACGTCGACAAGGTGCGCGAGGCAACCGAGCTGGTGCGCGCGCGGCGGCCCGACCTGATGATCGAGGGCCCGATCCAGTACGACGCCGCGGTGGAGCCGTCGGTCGCGGCGACCAAGCTGCCCGGCTCCGAGGTCGCGGGGCAGGCGAGCGTGCTGATCTTCCCCGACCTGAACACCGGCAACAACACCTACAAGGCCGTGCAGCGCTCGGCCGGCGCGATCGCCGTCGGCCCGGTGCTGCAGGGTCTGCGCAAGCCGGTCAACGACCTGTCCCGTGGCGCTCTGGTCTCCGACATCGTGAACACCGTCGCGATCACCGCGATCCAGGCCCAGACGCCCGCCCCGTCCCCGAGCGAGAAGGCGACCGCCCAGTGAGCCCCACCCGTGTCCTCGTCCTCAACTCCGGTTCCTCGTCGGTGAAGTACCAGCTGCTCGACATGCGTGACAGCAGCCGACTCGCGGTGGGCCTGGTCGAGCGCATCGGTGAGCAGACGTCCCGGCTGAAGCACACCCCGGCCGGCGGCGAGAGCCGGGAGCGCGGCGGTGCGATCGCCGACCACGACGCCGCCCTGAAGGCCGTCGCCGAGGAGCTCGCCAGGGACGGCCTGGGCCTGGACTCGCCCGAACTCGCCGCGATCGGGCACCGGGTGGTGCACGGCGGGAAGTTCTTCACCGAGCCGACCGTCATCGACGACGCCGTGCTCGCCGAGATCGAGCGGCTCATCCCGGTGGCCCCGCTGCACAACCCGGCCAACCTCACCGGGATCCGCACGGCCCAGGTGCTGCGGCCGGACCTGCCGCAGATCGCCGTCTTCGACACGGCGTTCCACACGACCATGCCGGAGTCGGCCGCCCGCTACGCGATCGACGTCAAGACCGCCGACGAGCACCGCATCCGGCGCTACGGCTTCCACGGCACTTCGCACGCGTACGTCTCCCGGGCCACCGCCGAGCTGCTGGGCAAGGACCCGTCCGAGACGAACGTGATCGTGCTGCACCTGGGCAACGGGGCGTCGGCGTCGGCCGTGCGGGGCGGTCGCTGCGTGGACACCTCCATGGGGCTGACACCTTTGGAGGGGCTCGTGATGGGTACGCGCTCCGGAGACATGGACCCGGCCGTCATCTTCCATTTGATGCGTGTTGGTGGAATGTCCGCCGACGAGATCGACACTCTTCTCAACAAGAAGAGCGGTCTGATCGGTCTGTGCGGTGACAACGACATGAGGGAGATCCGCCGCCGCGTCGACGAGGGCGACGAGCAGGCGGAGCTGGCGTTCGACATCTACATTCACCGGCTGAAGAAGTACATCGGCGCCTATTACGCCGTCCTCGGACGGGTGGACGCGGTCGCCTTCACGGCCGGTGTCGGCGAGAACGCGGCTCCCGTGCGGGCGGCCGCCCTGGCGGGGCTGGAGGAGCTGGGCCTTGCGGTGGACGGCGAGCGCAACGCCGTACGCGGCGACGAGGCGCGGCTGATCTCTCCCGAGGGCGCCCGGGTCGCGGTGGCGGTGGTGCCTACTGACGAGGAATTGGAGATCGCGACACAGACCTACGCGCTGGTAATTGGTTCGGGGAATCACACCTGAGCGGCATGCCGCCCTTTTGTATTTTCCGCCAGACGGAATATTCCGTTGCGAAACAAACCGATAGGATCGCCCCATGCGCCGTTCGAAAATCGTCTGTACTCTCGGCCCCGCGGTCGACTCCCACGATCAGCTTGTCGCGTTGATCGAAGCCGGCATGAACGTGGCCCGCTTCAACTTCAGCCACGGCAGCCACGCCGAGCACCAGGGCCGGTACGACCGGGTCCGTGCCGCCGCCAAGGAGACCGGCCGGGCCATCGGTGTCCTCGCCGACCTCCAGGGCCCGAAGATCCGTCTGGGGACCTTCGCCGAGGGTCCCGTGGAGCTGGTGCGCGGTGACGAGTTCACCATCACCACCGAGGACGTCCCGGGCGACAAGACGATCTGCGGGACGACCTACAAGGGTCTGCCCGGCGATGTCAGCAAGGGCGACCCGATCCTCATCAACGACGGCAACGTCGAGCTGAAGGTCACCGGGGTCGAGGGCTCCCGGGTGAAGACGATCGTCATCGAGGGCGGCGTCATCTCCGACCACAAGGGCATCAACCTGCCCGGCGCGGCCGTCAACGTGCCCGCGCTCTCCGAGAAGGACATCGAGGACCTCCGCTTCGCCCTCCGGATGGGCTGCGACCTGGTCGCGCTGTCCTTCGTCCGGGACGCCAAGGACGTCCACGACGTGCACCGCGTCATGGACGAGGAGGGCCGCCGCGTCCCCGTCATCGCCAAGGTCGAGAAGCCGCAGGCGGTGCAGAACATGGAGGACGTCGTGATGGCGTTCGACGGTGTGATGGTCGCCCGCGGTGACCTGGCCGTCGAGTACCCGCTCGAGAAGGTCCCCATGGTGCAGAAGCGCCTGATCGAGCTGTGCCGGCGCAACGCCAAGCCGGTGATCGTGGCGACCCAGATGATGGAGTCGATGATCACCAACTCCCGTCCGACGCGCGCCGAGGCCTCCGACGTGGCCAACGCGATTCTGGACGGCACCGACGCGGTCATGCTGTCCGCCGAGTCGAGCGTGGGCGCGTACCCGATCGAGACCGTGAAGACGATGTCGAAGATCGTCGTCGCGGCCGAGCAGGAGTTGATGTCCAAGGGCCTGCAGCCGCTGGTGCCGGGCAAGAAGCCGCGCACGCAGGGCGGTTCGGTGGCCCGGGCCGCGTGCGAGATCGCCGACTTCCTCGGCGGCCGGGGCCTGGTGGCCTTCACTCAGTCCGGCGACACCGCCCGCCGTCTCTCGCGCTACCGCGCGGTGCAGCCGATCATCGCCTTCACCACCGACGAGGGCACCCGCAACCAGATGGCGCTGAGCTGGGGCGTGGAGCCGCATGTGGTGCCGTTCGTGAACAGCACCGACGAGATGGTCGACCTTGTCGAGCAGGAGCTCGTGAAGCTGAACCGCTTCAACGACGGCGACATCGTGGTCATCACCGCCGGTTCGCCCCCCGGCGTGCCCGGCACCACCAACATGGTGCGGGTCCACCACCTGGGCGAGGCCAAGGGCTGATCCGTCCGAGGGCCGTGAAAGCCCCTGGACGGCACGGAGGGCGCCCCCTGGATTCCAGGGGGCGCCCTCCGGTGTGTGCGGCTCCCGAACGGGCTCTGAGGGGCGCTCAGTCGGTGGTGAAGTTGTGCAGCCCCGGCACGTGCAGGGTCCCGCCGAACTGCCCGGCCTGCTGGACCTTCACGTTGGTGAAGTAGATCAGCGGGATGTTCAGCGGCGGCGGGTGCTCCGGGTCGAACGTGATCGGGATCAGCCCGAGCAGGTTGCCGGAGATGCTCTCCGTGTACATCACGGTGTCGCCGTCGCGGATCGTGGACGTCGAGCCCTTGGCCGCCTGCACGTGGTAGGTCTTGCCGGACTGCTTGTCCTTGACGGTCTGGTGCAGGTCACCGATGTCGGTGCCGCCGGATATGACGTACTTCAGCACCTTCTTGACGGTGCCGTTGGCGGTCCGCACCTCGACGACGCCCTTGTAGTCGGCGCCCTTCAGCGTCAGCGAGCTGGCGTTGAGGAACCACGGGTCGTCCGGCAGCGGCACCTTGTTGTCGACGCCGCCCTCGGCGTCGGTGGCGGCCGGGCAGTCGTCGGCGTCCGTGGTGGCGCTCGGGGAGGGGCTGGGCGAGGCGGTGGCCTCCTTCGCCTTCTCCGCCGCGTCCTCGGCCGCCTTCTCGACGGCCTTGGTGGTGTCCTCCACCGTCTTGCCGGTGTCCTGCACCGTGTCGGACGCCTTGTCGGTGGTGTCCTCGGCGGTGTCCTCGACCTTGTCGGTCGTGTCCGTCACGGCGTCGGAGGTGTCCTCGGCCGGCTTCTCGGTGCTCTGCGACGCCGAGGCGGACGGGGTCGGGGTCGGGCTGGTGCTCGCCCCTTCCTCACTCTTCCCGCCGTCGAAGATGCCGCCGATCGCGTCGCCGATGTCGTCCAGGATGGTGCCGCCGCTCTCGGACGGCGAGGGGGACGGGGTCGCGGCCGCGTCGTCGCCGCCCGCGTCGGGCGCGCTCGTGGACGGGGTCGGCTTCGGCTCGGCCTCGTCGTCGGAACCTGAATCCGACGAAGAGGAACCGCCGTTGTTCGCCTCCGTACTACCCGAGGGGGACGGCTTCGGGGCGGTGTCGCCCTGGTCGTCCTTCTCGTCCGTCGCGCCGTCGCTCGCCGAGGGGGACGGCGTGGGCGAGGCGGACGCGTCGTCCTTGGAGTCCTTGTCGGATTCCTCCAGGGCAGCGACACAGTCCTTGTACTCGTCGGCCGTCAGGCTCTTGGAGGTCGGCGCCGCCGGGGTGTCGCTGTCGGCTATGGCGAGCGTCGACGTGAAGCCCATGCCCATGAGCACCGCCGTCGGCATCGCCGCCATGGCTATCGCCTTGCCGGCCGGCCTGTTGAACCTGGTGAACAGCGGCTTCTTGGGTGCCGCGTGGCGCGGCCCGGTTCTCACACGGGACGCCTCCACATCAGCCCCGTGGGTCACCTCGTCAGCCGGCACTGTGCCTCCCGTTCGCCCCGTTGGCCGGGTTCGTTCCTGACAGATCGTTCGGCTCGTCCACCCCGTCCACGGGCCGCGGCGCCGTGGTGTCGTGGTCCGTGGCCTCGGGAGTCCCGCCCGTGCCGGTGCCGGCCATCGCGGCGGGCTGTCCCACGGGGGGTGCGCCCGGCGCCCAGGCCACGGCCATCGCCCCGCCCACGAGGGCGAGGAGGAAGCCGATGAGGAAGCCGCCGATGTTGGACACGGGAATGGACACCAGCGCCAGCAGGATGGCGGCGACCCCCGCGAAGACGCGGACGTGCTTCTGGAACCAGAGGCTCACGCCCAGTACGACGAGCAGCACGCCGATGATCAGGGACCCGGCACCCGCGGTGGTCGCCATCGCCAGCGTCAGGTGACCGATCTGGAGGTTCGCGTACGGGAAGTAGGCGATGGGCAGTCCGCTGATGAGAACGAACAGCCCGGCCCAGAACGGCCGCTCACCCCGCCAGGCGCGGAACTGCTGCCTCCGGACGGTGAACTGGCCGGTGGCGGCAGGAGTCTCGGCGCTCATGGAAAAACAGCTCCCTGGTACAGCGTTGCTGTGGTGGTGATATGGGCCCCGCGTGAAGGCGCGGCCGGAAGGTGGACGGGCGGGGGCGCCACCGGCTCCCCCGCCCGTCAGCGAGTGCTTAGTAGCACTCCTTGACACCCGTCGACAGCGACATCTTCAGGCCGCTGAGCTTGAAGGTTCCGGCGGTGGTCGCCCACGCCGTCTGCTTCACGTCGGTCAGGGTCGCCTTGTCCGCCTGCTGGGCGAAGCCGTACGGGTTGGCCGACTCGCCCTTCCGCATGGCCGGACCCTTGTTGGCGTCCTTGGCCGCCACACCGATGTCGATGTTCTCGAACGTCGCATCGGCGCTGAGGTCGGCGACGTCGATGTAGAGGTTCTGGGCCTCCACCGGCTTCGCACCCTGACCCGCACGCAGGATCAGGCTGACGTTCCCGAGCACCGGAATGTTCGGGGTGACGACCGACTGGCACAGGTTCTTGATCGTCGCCTGCTTGAACGACGAGACGGCGACCGGGTGGACGGCCTTCTTGCCGTCCATCGTGTATCCCTCATCGAGGGCGCCGTACTGCGAGAAGCCCGTGCCGACGAGCTGGTCGGTCGTGACCTTGAACGACTGCCCGGAGACACTGAACGACGCGGCGAGAGCGCCCTGCGCGAGGGCGACACCTATCGCAGCCGTGGCGGCGACGCTGGGCACCATGACCACAGCGAACCGCTTCCATCTGGTCCCGCCACGCACCTGGGACTCCATATTTCCTCCTTCTCGGACGTACATCTCCTGTCCTGGCTCGCCCCGATTGGCGGCTCAGCCGGGCAGGGATGGGAGAAGTGCTACGTCCTCGGGAAGGAGAGCGCCTGCACTCGGCGGCGCAACTGCGCCCGAATCACCGGCGATCACCCCCGAGCGACAACCACTGGTCGCGCCTGACACGCATCACGCACAACCCTGCTGGACAGGCTTCGCCGGAAGGGCGAAGACCCCCCTGTCCAAGAGCCGGCGCCACTGCCGCCGGCTCTGCTCGGTGGGGACCCAGGTTGTCCGCGACCCAACCGGCTGCCGGGGTACGGGAATGGACCGAGCGTGGCCGATCGTGGTGCATTCTCGCCGCCCGCACAAGGGGGTTCGTTACTGGCTAGTAACGGCCGGATAACCGAACAACGACCCATCGGTCTCGGTCGGCCACACAGGGTGCTGCCGGGGGGCGGCACAAAGCTGTTGATCGATGGACAGAATCCGACAGATCAACGCCCATGACTTACTCGCAGTAACAGCGGCCGCGATTACCAAGTTTTGGTAAAGCGCGGCCGCTGTGACCCCCTGTGGGCAAATTTTTCACGCGGGCACCACAGGCCCGCGCGTTTAACGACTGGTCAGAACAGGGCGCGCGCCAGGGCCCTGCGCGCCGCGATCACGCGGGGATCATCGGGCCCGACGACCTCGAACAGCTCCACCAGCCGCATCCGCACGGTGTCCCGGTCGTCACCCACCGTGCGCTGCACGGTCTCGATGAGCCGGCCGAAGGCGTCCTCGACATGGCCGCCCACCAGATCCAGGTCGGCGGCGGCGATCTGCGCCCGCACGTCGGCCGGCTTGTCGGCCGCGTCCCGGCGCACCTGCTGCGGGTCGACGCCCTGCACCCGCTGGAGCAACTCGGCCTGCGCGAGACCCAGCTTGGCCTCCTCGTTGCCCGGGTCCTCGTTCAGCACGTTCTTGTAGGCCTGGACGGCACCGGACAGGTCGCCCGAGTCCAGCGCCTGCACGGCGGCTTCGAGGAGCCCGTCGTGCGGACCGGCCGGCTGCTCGGGAGCCGCCGCCGAGGCGCCGCCCGGCTCGGCCTCGGGGTCGACGGTGAGACCGGTCAGGCCGAAGCGCTGCTCGCCGACCTGCACCAGCTGGTCGAGGGTCTGGCGGATCTGCGCCTCGCCCGCCGCCCCCTGGAAGAGGGGCAGCGCCTGCCCCGCGACGACCGCGAACACCGCGGGGATTCCCTGGATGCCGAACTGCTGCATCAGCATCTGGTTGGCGTCGACATCGACCTTGGCGAGCAGGAAACGGCCGTTGTACTCGACGGCCAGCCGCTCCAGGACCGGGCTGAGCTGCTTGCAGGGCTCACACCACTCGGCCCAGAAGTCGATGACGACGGGCACCTCGGCGGAACGCTGCAGGACGTCCCTCTCGAACCCCGCCTCGTCGACGTCGATGACGAGATCGGCCGGGGAGATCGCCCCTGCCCCGCCCTCCCGGGCTGCTTGCGCGCGCGCCTGCTCCGCCTTCGCCTTGGCCTCCTGGGCCGCCTTCAACGCGGCGAGGTCGACGACTCCGCTCATGGACATGTTCCGTGGCTGCATGCGTCTATCCTCCCCCGTCCGGTGCGCGCGTGTGAAAAACGGTGTGAAAGCCGGGCCGGTCCGTGCCCTTCGGCGCCGGGTCCCCACCCCACGCCGGGTGTACCAAGGCCCGTGAACGTCCATCACGGGCTTTCGCTACGAGTCGTAGCGTAATGCCACGCCGGGGTGCCGGGACACCACCCCCCGGTGATCTCCCTCACGGGGCCGCGCGGGAACCACCGGTTTATGGTCGGGTGCATGCACAGTCGCAGCCCAGCCGTCCGTTCCGGGCGCCCGCGCAGCGCCGAGGCGGACACGGCGATCCTGGCCGCGACCCGTGAGGCGCTGGTGGAGCTGGGCTGGTCCAAGCTCACCCTGGGAGACGTGGCGACCCGCGCCGGTGTCGCGAAGACGACGCTCTACCGCCGCTGGGCGGGCAAGAACGAACTGGTCGTCGACGCCGTGGCCGAGCTGTTCGACGCGCTGGAGCTGCCCGACTGCGGCTCGCTGGCCGCCGACATCGAGGGCGTGGTGCTGCAGTTCGCCGCGATCCTTGCCCTGCCGGAGGCGAGGAGCGGCCTGATGGCGGTCGTGGCGGAGGCCACCCGTGACGAGGCCCTGCGCGAACGCATCCGCGCGTCCGTGGTCGACCGCCAGAAGCGGCTGGTCCTGGAGGGCCGCGCCCGGGCCCAGGCGCGGGGCGAACTCCCGGCGGAGGAGGACCCGGAGTCGGCCGCCCGCACGGTGGACCTGATCTTCGACATGGTGGCGGGTGCGGTGGTGCACCGCACCCTGGTGAGTGCGGAACCGGCCGACGAGGAATGGGTCCGCAGCTTCACCAGGGTGCTGTTGCAGGGGCTGGGGTCGTAGGCCGTCAGAAGCCGGCCGGCTCCGTGTACACCCCCCACTCGTCCCGCAGCACGCCGCAGATCTCCCCGAGCGTGGCCTCCGCCCGTACCGCGTCCAGCATCGGCTCGATCATGTTGGCGCCGCTGCGGGCGGCGGCCAGCATCGCGTCGAGCGCGGTGCGCACCGCGGCGTCGTCACGGGCCGCCTTGCGCCCGCCGAGCACCCGGACCTGCTCGCGCTCCACCTCGTGGCTGACCCGCAGGATCTCCAGGTCCCCGGTGACCGACCCGTCGTGACAGTTCACGCCGACGACCCTCTTGTCGCCCTTCTCCAGCGCCTGCTGGTACCGGAACGCCGACTCGGCGATCTCCCCGGTGAACCAGCCGTCCTCGATCCCGCGCAGGATCCCGGAGGTGATCGGGCCGATGGGGTGCCGGCCGTCGGGGTGCGCCCGCAGCCCGCGCTCCTTGATCTGGTCGAAGATCTTCTCCGCGTCCGCCTCGATCCGGTCGGTCAGCTGCTCGATGTACCAGGAACCGCCCAGCGGGTCGGCCACGTTGGCGACGCCGGTCTCCTCCATCAGCACCTGCTGCGTGCGCAGCGCGATCTCCGCGGCCTGCTCGCTCGGCAGGGCGAGGGTCTCGTCGAGGGCGTTGGTGTGCAGCGAGTTCGTCCCGCCGAGCACGGCCGCGAGCGCCTCGACGGCGGTGCGTACGACGTTGTTGTACGGCTGCTGCGCGGTGAGGGAGACGCCGGCGGTCTGCGTGTGGAAGCGGAGCCACTGGGCCTTCTCGGACTTCGCGCCGTAGACGTCACGCATCCAGCGGGCCCAGATCCGCCGGGCCGCGCGGAACTTGGCGATCTCCTCGAAGAAGTCGACGTGCGCGTCGAAGAAGAAGGACAGGCCGGGGGCGAAGACGTCCACGTCCAGCCCGCGCGACAGGCCCAGCTCGACGTACCCGAAGCCGTCCGCCAGCGTGTACGCCAGCTCCTGCGCGGCCGTCGCCCCGGCCTCGCGGATGTGGTAGCCGGAGACGGACAGCGGCTTGTAGGCGGGGATGCCGGCCGCGCAGTGCTCCATGAGGTCGCCGATGAGCCGCAGGTGCGGCTCGGGCTGGAAGAGCCACTCCTTCTGGGCGATGTACTCCTTGAAGATGTCCGTCTGGAGCGTGCCGTTGAGGACGGACGGGTCGACGCCCTGCCGTTCGGCGGCGACCAGGTACATGCAGAAGACGGGGACGGCCGGGCCGCTGATGGTCATCGACGTCGTGACGTCGCCCAGCGGGATGTCCTTGAACAGGACCTCCATGTCGGCCGCCGAGTCGATGGCGACCCCGCAGTGCCCGACCTCGCCGAGCGAGCGGGGGTCGTCGGAGTCGCGGCCCATGAGCGTCGGCATGTCGAAGGCGACGGAGAGCCCGCCTCCGCCGTTGCGGAGGATCATCTTGTAGCGCTCGTTGGTCTGCTCGGCGTTGCCGAACCCGGCGAACTGCCGGATGGTCCACGTCCGCCCTCGGTAGCCGGTCGCGTACAGGCCGCGGGTGAAGGGGTACTCCCCGGGCCAGCCGATCCGGTCGAACCCGTCGTAGGTGTCACCGGGCCGCGGCCCGTACACCGGCTCCACGGGGTCGCCGGAGAGCGTGGTGAAGTCGGCCTCGCGCTTGCGTGCGGCGTCGTACCGGGCCTGCCAGCGGCGGCGGCCCTCCTCGATGGCGTCAGCGTCCATACCCTCGAATTTACTTGGACGTCCTAGTAAATGTCGATGGCTGACGGGAGTGACCTGGCGAACGGGTGAGAACGACCGCCGCACGCACGCGCGCGGCGGCCCCGTAGCGCGCCTAGGCCTTGACGGGGGCGGGCGCGTCCTCGGCGAGCCTGCCCTCCAGCTCGCGGCTGATCCTGCGCTCCACGAAGAACGCGGCCGTGGGGATCGTGCCGGCCAGCAGCACCCACAGCTGCTTCTTGACCGGCCACTTCGCCTTGGAGCCGAGGTCGAAGGCGAAAATCAGGTACACGACGTACAACCAGCCGTGCGCGATGCTGACCACCTGCGTGAAGTCAGCCGCGCCGCCCAGATCGAGGACGTACTTGCCGATCATGCCGAGGGTCAGCGCGACGAGCAGCACACCGGTGACGTAGGCCATGACCCGGTAGCGGGTCAGCACGCTCTTCTTCATGCCGTCGAGCGTAACGACCCGTTCCGGGGGATCTTGCCCCGGGTCACTCCTCCTCGAAGTCACCCGCCGAGATACGCAGCGGCCGCAGCATCGCGAAGATCTCCGCGCACTCCTCGGCGTCGTACGTCCCGAGCCCGAAGTCCATCGCCATCAGGTCGCGGGTGGCCGACTCGACGACCTCGCGGCCCTTGTCGGTGATGCTGGCGAGGGTGCCACGGCCGTCGTTCGGGTTGGGCCGCTTGGCGACCAGACCCGACTTCACCAGCCGGTCCACGGTGTTCGTCACGGACGTGGGGTGCACCATGAGCCGCTCACCGATCTTGGACATCGGCAGCTCGCCGGACTTGGAGAAGGTGAGCAGCACCAGCGCCTCGTAGCGCGCGAACGTCAGCCCGTACGGTCTGACCACCGCATCGACCTCGCCCAGCAGGATCTGCTGAGCACGCATGATCGAGGTGATCGCGGCCATGGACGGCACGTTTCCCCAGCGCTGCTTCCAGCGTTCGTCGGCGCGCGCGATCGGATCGAAGGAGAGACTGAGCGGCTTCGGCACGAACCCGACCTTACCGGCCGGTCACATGGCGGTCAGCCCTGTCTCGCCCTTCGGTCGGGCCACCGCGGGGTCGCCGCGCCGGGGCCGCTCCCGCCGTCTACTCGGCGAGGTGCCGCTCCACCGTCTCCACCTTGGACGTGAGGCCGTCCGTCACGCCGGGGCGGATGTCCGCCTTGAGGACGAGGGAGACGCGGGGCGCCCGCCGCTCGACCGCGGCGACCGCGCGCCGGACGACGTCCATGACCTCGTCCCACTCTCCTTCGACGGACGTGAACATCGCGTCGGTGCGGTTCGGCAGCCCCGACTCGCGCACCACCCGCACGGCGTCGGCGACGTACTCCCCCACGTCCTCACCGACGCCGAGCGGCGTCACGGAAAAGGCGACGATCACGCGCCCACCACGCCTTCCTTGCGGGCACGGGAGGCGATGACCGCGTCCTCGGTCTCACGCCGCAGCATGCGCTCGGCGAAGAAGCCGCCGGCCGGCAGCACCGAGAGGGCGAAGTACAGCGCGGCGGTCTTCAGCGACCACTTCGCCCGGTTCCACGCGTCGGCCCAGAAGATCACGTACAGGACGAAGAGCCCACCGTGCACCGCACCCATCACCGGCACGGCGTTGAAGTCCGTGGTGCGCTTCAGCACCGAGCAGACCAGCAGGAGGAGGAAGGAGATCGCCTCGGGGGCCGAGACCAGGCGGAGGCGGCGGAGGGCGGTGGCGGTCTTGAGGTCCACGGGTCACCTTCGGTGGGAGAGAAACAGTTTGTGAACACGCGCACAAGCGTCCCGCCCATTGTGGCAAACCGCCCGGGCCCCCGGCCCCCAGGGGTGCGCTCAGGGACGTTCTCCACCCACGGGCCCTGTCCCGGGGGCCGGACCTGCGGCTACCTTCCAGTCGTGGCGATGTTCCGACTTCAGAGCAGCAAGGTGCTCGCCGTCGACATGACCGGGGATGCCGTGAAGGCGAAGAACGGCTCGATGGTCGCGTACGACGGGGAGATGGCCTTCAAGAAGCTCAGCGGCGGCGGCGAGGGCATCCGGGGCATGGTGACCCGGCGGCTGACCGGTGAGCAGATGACGTTGATGGAGGTGAAGGGGCGCGGGACCTGCTGGTTCGCGGACCGCGCCTCCGAGATCAACCTGGTCAGCATCCAGGGCGACAAGCTGTACGTCGAGTCGAGCAACCTGCTCGCGACCGACGGCGGTCTGCGCACGGGCACCGAGTTCACGGGCCTGCGCGGCGCCTCGCAGGGCAACGGGTTGTTCACGACGACCGTCGAGGGCCATGGCCAGGCGGCGATCATGTCGGACGGTCCGGCGGTCGTGCTGCGGGTGAGCGCGCAGTACCCGCTGACCGTCGACCCGGGGGCGTACGTGGCGCACCAGGGGAATCTGCGGCAGTCCTTCCAGTCCGGTGTGACGTTCCGCACGCTGCTCGGGGAGGGCGGCGGCGAGGCCTTCCAGATGCGGTTCGAGGGGGACGGGCTGGTGTACGTGCAGCCGAGCGAGCGGAACACGATCGCGGGAGACGTGTGAGATGGCCTTCCGGGAGATCAACGGGAAGATGGTCGAGGCGACGGTCGTGCCGGGGCAGCGGCTGTTCAGTCAGCGCGGCGCGATGCTCGCGTACAAGGGCGAGGTGTCGTTCACGCCCAACATGGCGGGCGGCCAGGGCGGGATCACGTCGATGATCGGCCGCCGGGTGGCGAACGAGGACACCCCCCTGATGTCCGTCGAGGGCAGCGGCACGGTCCTGTTCGGGCACGGCGGTCACCACGTCCAGGTGATCCGGCTCTCCGGCGACACGCTGTACGTGGAAGCGGACCGCCTCCTGGCCTTCGAGGGCACGCTCCAGCAGGGCACCGTGTTCCTGGGCTCGCAGGGCGGCGTCATGGGCATGGTGCGGGGCCAGGTCAGCGGCCAGGGGCTGTTCACCACGACACTGAAGGGGCACGGGGCCGTCGCGGTCATGGCGCACGGCGGTGTCATCGAGATCCCGATCAGCCCGCAGCGGCCGGTCCATGTGGACCCGCAGGCCTACGTCGCCCACCACGGCGACGTCCGCAACAAGCTGTCCACGGCGCTCGGCTGGCGGGACATGGTGGGCCGCGGCTCGGGCGAGGCCTTCCAACTGGAGCTCAGCGGCAGCGGTGCGGTGTACGTCCAGGCGTCGGAGGAGAAGCTGTGAGCACCTACGGAACTCCGGGCGCCGGCCCCGTGGTCCTCGACCCGGCGACGCTGCCGGCGGACGACAACGTCAACGCGTACACCTTCTGCGTCGAGCTCAAGGGGAGCCAGTGGTTCCTGCAGAAGGGGAAGATGATCGCCTACTACGGCTCGATCGACTTCAACGGCGTCGGACACGGCCGGCTGGACCGTCTCGTCCGCACGTCGTTCCATTCGCCACTGCACGCGAGCGACTGGGTCGTGGCGGAGGGCTCGGGCAAGATGCTCCTCGCCGACCGGGCCTTCGACGTCAATTCGTACGACCTCGAGGACGGCAACCTGACCATTCGCAGCGGCAACCTGCTTGCTTTTCAGCCAACTCTGTCACTGAAGCAATCAATCGTGCCGGGATTCCTGACCCTCATCGGAACCGGAAAGTTCGTGGCCGCGTCGAACGGACCGGTGGTGTTCATGGAACCCCCGATCAGGGTCGACCCCCAGGCCCTGGTCGGCTGGGCCGACTGCCCCTCTCCGTGTCACCACTACGACCATGGGTACATGACCGGCGTCATGGGCGGTCTACGTGCACTGACGGGCCTGGGCGGGGCCTCCGGCGAGGAGCACCAGTTCGAGTTCGTGGGCGCCGGCACGGTGCTCCTCCAGTCGTCCGAGACGCTGATGGCCGAGCAGGCCACGGGGACCGTTCCGCATCAGGCCGGCGTGCCCGGCGGCGGAGCGCACGGCCCCCAGACGGGGCAGTCCGGCGCACCGCGCCTTCCCGGACAGCTGGGGGACCTCCAGCGTCGCTTCGGGCTGTGAGCGGTAGTCTGCGGAGTGTGACATCGAACGTCTGCGCACAGCTGTTCGCCAGGCGTGAGCGGTCACACGCCACCCCTCACTAGTTCGCCTTTCAACATTTTAGGTAGACTTCATTCATGGAGACCGAGACGGCCACCCGCTGGCTGACCGATGCGGAGCAGTGCGCTTGGCGCACCCACCTGGAGGTCAACAGGCTGTTGACGTACCAGCTCGAGAAGGATCTGCAGCCGTTCGGCCTGACAATGAACGACTACGAGATCCTGGTGAATCTCTCCGAGTCCGAGGGCCAGAGGATGCGGATGAGCGACCTCGCTTCCGCCACCCTCCAGTCCAAGAGCCGCCTCTCGCACCAGGTCACGCGCATGGAGAACGCGAACCTGGTCCGGCGGGAGAACTGCGAGTCGGACCGCCGGGGGCTCTACGCGGTCCTGACCGACCACGGCATGACGACGATGCAGAAGGTCGCGCCCCACCATGTGGCGTCCGTGCGCAGGCACTTCATCGACCTGCTGTCCCCCGAGGCCCTGACCGAGCTCGACAAGGCCCTCAAGCCCATCGCGGAACACCTGCGCGGCCAGCGCGGGCGCCCGTAACCGCGGCCCTCGCTACCGCGGTCCCCGCTGGACGAGCGGCAGGCGGAGTTCGAACAGGGCTCCGCCTGCGGGTCCCCGGCCGGCCGTGAGCGTACCGCCGTGCCGGACGGCCACGTCGCGGGCGATGGCGAGCCCCAGCCCGGCTCCGCCGTCGTCACGGCTGCGGGCCGCGTCCAGCCGGACGAACCGTTCGAAGATCCGCGCCCGGTCGTCCTCGGGCACCCCGTCACCGTCGTCGGCCACCCCGACCACGGCCCGGTCGCCCTCGCGCCGCACGCTCACGGTGACGTCCGACCGGGCATGCCGCTGAGCGTTGTCGAGCAGATTGGCGAGCACCCTCCCCAACTGCCCCCGCGATCCGGTCACCTCCACCGGCTCCGCGTCCACGGTCACACCCGTCCGCCCCCCGGCCGCCTCCCGGGCCAGCCCGGCGAGATCGACCTCCGCGTCGCCGGGCCGCTCCCCCGCGTCCAGCCGGGCGAGCAGCAGCAGGTCGGCCGCCAGCCGCTGCAGCCGGACGGTGTCCTCCACGGCCCCGTCCAGATCCAGCAGCTCGGGATGCGCGGCGGCCACCTCCAACTGCGTCCGCAGCGAGGCGATGGGACTGCGCAGCTCGTGGGAGGCGTCGGCGACGAACCTCCGCTGCCGCTCCACGGACGTCTCCAGCGCCGCGAGCGTCTCGTTGGTGGTGCTGGCGAGCCGGGCGATCTCGTCGTGGGTGTCCGGCTCCGGAACGCGCCGGGCGAGGTCTTCGGACTGGGTGATCGCGGCCATCTCGCGCCGGATCCCCTCCACGGGCCGCAGGGCCCGCCGGGTGACCAGCCAGGTCACGGCGGCGACGACACCGAGCAGCAGCGGGAACCCGATCAGCATCACCGTCAGCGCGGTCCGCACGGCCCCGTGCTCGGCGGCCAGCGGGGAACCGGCGTAGACCTTGAGGTGCCCCCGGTCGTGGGTCTCCACCTCGACGGCGGCGAACCGGTAGTCCTCCGCGTCCCCGTCGATGGTCGCCGACCCGTTGCTGAAGACGCTCTCCCCGGAGATCTCACCGGCTTCGAGGGGCTCGCCCGCGTCGTCGGCGTCGTCATCGTCGTCCCCGGTGGGCTTCACCGCCGGCCGCGGCTTCACCTGCTCGCTGTCGGTCCCGCTGATCTTCTCCAGATCCTCACTGGCCGCGACCAGCCGCCCGTGCTCGTCCAGGACCTGCACAGGCCCGTCGTCGCCGTCCAGCCCCGAGAGCTTGCCGTACGGCGTCCCGGCGGCGAGCTCGGAGGCGACCGCCCGCGCGGAGCGCTCCGCCTGTGTACCGGCCTCGCCGATCAGGTTGGACCGCAGCGACAGCAGCACGGCGGCACCGGCGGCGACGAGCGCCACCGCGACCACCAGGGTCGCCCCCAGCGTGGCCCGCGCCCGGACGGACCCGAACACCCGCCTCACGGCGACGTCTCCAGCCGGTAGCCCGCCCCGCGCACGGTCCGGATCAGCCCCGCCCGCAGCTTCCGCCGCAGCGTGCTGACGTACACCTCGACGATGTTCGGATCACCCTCGTAGGCGAAGTCCCAGACGTGCTCCAGGATCTCGGACTTGGACACCACCTCGCCGGCCCGCAGCACGAGCTGCTCCAGCACGGAGAACTCCTTGGCGGTGAGGGTGATCTCGTCCTCACCCAGGAACACCCGCCGGGCCGCGGTGTCCACCTTCAGATCCCCGTGCACATGCACGGGCGAGGCCCCCGCGCCCTGCCCGCGCCGCCGCAGCAGCGCCTTGACCCGGGCGACGAGCACGACGTAGGAGAACGGCTTGGTCAGATAGTCGTCCGCACCGGTGTCGAGCCCCTCGGCCTCGTCGTACTCGCCGTCCTTGGCGGTCAGCATCAGGATCGGCACGTCGTGCCCGGCGGCGCGCAGGGCGGCGCAGACCCGGTAGCCGTTGAGGCCGGGCAGCATGATGTCGAGGATGACCAGGTCGTACGTGCCCTCCGAGGCCTGGTGCAGCCCTTCCCGGCCGTCGTGGACGACGTCCACGGCGTAGCCCTCGGCCGTCAGGCCCCTGGCGAGCGACAGGGCCAGCCGCTTCTCGTCCTCCACGATCAACAGGCGCATGCGTAAAGAGTGGCAAAGGGAACCTGAAGATCCCTTCAGGGGGCTTCAGGTTCCTCTCAGCCTCCGTCGGCCAGAGTCGAAGACGTCGAAAACCAAACGACTCGGGAGGAATCCGCATGAAGCGCAACATCGTGATCGCCGCTGTGACCGCCGCCGCCCTGATCGGAGGCGGGACGGCCACGGCCCTCGCGACCACGGGAGACGACGAGGGCTCGGCGCGGCAGGCGGCCACCACCCAGCTGTCGAACGACGACGACCGGGACGACGACGCCGAGAAGGCCGAGAAGACGGTGTCGGCGGACGTGACGGCGTCCGAGGCGATCGCCTCCGCGCTGAAGCACACGTCGGGCACGGTGGTCTCCGCCGAGCTGGACGACGAGGGCGACGGCGACAAGGTCGTCTGGAACGTCGACGTCCTGTCGGGCGACAACACCTGGCACAGCGTCAGCGTCGACCCCGCGAACGGCAAGGTCCTCGGCTCCCACACCGACGACGAGGACGACACGGCGCAGGTGCGGGCGGCGTTGAAGGGCTCGTCGGTGACGGCCGAGGAGGCGGCGAAGGCTGCCGCCGCCAAGGGCGTGGTGACGTCCGTGGACCTCGACGACGACGGCAAGAACACGTCCTGGGAGGCCGAGACCCGCAAGTCCGGCGGCGCCGAGCAGGACTGGAAGATCGACCTCACCTCGGGCAGGGTCACGGCGGACGACCAGGACTGACCAGCAGCTGCCCCTCTTCACGGCCCCGGCGTCCACACGGACACCGGGGCCGGGTGATTCCGCAACCCTGCGTCGGTGCTGGGGCCAGGTGGGTCCGCAACCCGGCGTAGCGGGGTGCCGCTGCGCCCACCCTCCCCCAAGCTCTCGGCTTCGCTCGAGCAGGGGGACCCCCATCGCCCCCAGCGGCACGCATGCCCGCAGCGGGGGCGGCTTGCGGCCAGGCGGAGCGGGCGCCCGCACCCGGGGGCAGCCACCGCGCGCCCGTGCGCCCGCGGCGCGGGCCGGGATGAGCCCACGCCCAGAGCGCGTCCGGCGCAAGCCACGACGCTCCCGCGCCCGCGTACGGCGAGAAGGGGTCGTGTCGGGGGGTGTCCGCCCGCAGCGGTTGGCGCGTCAACGGGGAGTCAGTCGGTATGGCGCCCCATCGCGCCGTTCCGAGGACGGACACCCCCCGGCGCGGCCCCGTCCCACACCCCACGCGAAGGCGAAACGAACGCGAACCCCACCGCACGGTCAGGCGAAGACGCGACCTCGCCCCACGGCCAGGCGAAGACGCGACCCCACCTCACCCTCAGGCGAAGACGCACCCCCACCTCACCCTCAGGCGAAGACGCACCCCCACCTCACCCTCAGGCGAAGACGCAACCCCACCGCACCGTCAGGCAGAGCCAACGCACCCCCGCCGACGCGAAGCCGGAGTGGCCTCAGCCCTCCGTCAACCCGGCCACCAGCTCGTCAGCCGCCCGGTAGGGATCCAGTTCGCCCGCGATGATCCGCTCCGCCAGCGCCCCGAGGCGCCGGTCGCCGTGCAGGTCCCCGATCCGCTCCCGCAGCGCCGTCACCGCGATCGTCTCGACCTCCCGAGACGCCCGCGCCAACCGCCGCTCCGCGAGCACACCCCGCTCCTCCATCCACGCCCGGTGCTTCTCCAGCGCCTCGACGACCTCGTCCACACCCTCCCCCCGCGCGGCGACCGTCTTCACGATCGGCGGACGCCAGTCACCCGGCCCCCGGGACTCCCCCAGCCCCAGCATGTGGTTCAGCTCGCGAGCCGTCGCGTCCGCCCCGTCCCGGTCCGCCTTGTTCACGACGTACACGTCACCGATCTCCAGGATCCCGGCCTTGGCCGCCTGGATCCCGTCCCCCATCCCCGGCGCGAGCAGCACCACGGACGTATCCGCCTGCGAGGCGATCTCCACCTCCGACTGCCCCACACCCACCGTCTCGACCAGGATCACGTCGCACCCGGCGGCGTCCAGCACCCGGATCGCCTGCGGAGCCGACCACGCCAGCCCGCCCAGATGCCCGCGCGTCGCCATCGATCTGATGTACACCCCCGGGTCGGACGCGTGCTCCGACATCCGCACCCGGTCCCCGAGCAGCGCACCGCCCGAGAACGGGGACGACGGGTCGACGGCGAGCACGCCGACCCGCTTGTCCTGCTTGCGGTACGCGGAGACCAGCGCCGAGGTCGACGTGGACTTGCCGACCCCGGGCGACCCGGTCAGTCCCACCACGTACGCCCCGCCCGTCAGCGGCGCCAGCGCCGCCATGACCTCCCGCAGCTGCGGGGACGCCCCCTCCACCAGGGAGATCAGCCGGGCCACGGCCCGCGGCCGGCCTTCCCTGGCCTGGGCCACCAGGGTGGAGACGTCCTGCATCACAGCTCCGTTCAGATCAGGGACGTACCGAGAAGGGACGTACCGAAAGGACTCAGGCCTTGGGCACGCGCACGATCAGCGCGTCACCCTGCCCACCACCGCCGCACAGCGCCGCCGCACCCACGCCACCGCCACGCCGCTTCAGCTCCAGCGCGAGATGCAGCACCAGACGCGCACCGGACATCCCGATCGGGTGACCCAGGGCAATCGCACCACCGTTGACATTCACCTTTTCGGTGGACACGCCGAGGTCCTTCATGGACTGCACGGCGACGGCCGCGAACGCCTCGTTGATCTCGATGAGGTCGAGGTCCGAGACCTCCAGGCCCTCCTTCTTCAGCGCGTGCAGGATCGCGTTGGACGGCTGCGACTGCAGCGAGTTGTCCGGCCCGGCCACGTTCCCGTGCGAGCCGATCTCGGCGATCCACTCCAGGCCCAGCTCCTGCGCCTTGGCCTTGCTCATCACGACGACGGCGGCGGCACCGTCGGAGATCTGCGAGGCGGAACCGGCCGTGATCGTGCCGTCCTTGGCGAAGGCCGGACGCAGCTTCCCGAGCGACTCCGCGGTGGTGTCACCGCGGATCCCCTCGTCCTTGCTGAACAGCACCGGGTCGCCCTTGCGCTGCGGGATCTCGACGGGCGTGATCTCGGCCTCGAACAGGCCGTTCTTCTGGGCCGCGGCGGCCCGCTGGTGCGACAGCGCGGCGATCTCGTCCTGCTCGGGCCGCGCGATGCCCAGGCGGGTGTTGTGCTTCTCCGTGGACTCGCCCATGGCGACGCCTTCGAAGGAGTCGGTCAGACCGTCGTACGCCATGGCGTCGATCATCTCGACGGCGCCGTACTTGAAGCCCTCACGGGACTTCGGCAGCAGGTGCGGCGCGTTGGTCATGGACTCCTGGCCACCGGCGACGATCACGTCGAACTCACCCGCACGGATGAGCTGGTCGGCGAGCGCGATGGCGTCGAGGCCCGACAGACACACCTTGTTGATGGTCAGCGCCGGCACGTTCATCGGGATGCCGGCCTTGACCGCGGCCTGGCGGGCCGGGATCTGCCCCGCTCCGGCCTGGAGCACCTGACCCATGATCACGTACTGCACCTGGTCGCCGCCGATCCCCGCACGGTCGAGGGCGGCCTTGATCGCGAAGCCGCCGAGGTCGGCTCCGGAGAAGGACTTCAGCGATCCGAGCAACCGCCCCATGGGCGTACGCGCGCCCGCGACGATCACCGAGCTGTTCGCTCCGGAAGTTCCGGACGTTCCAGAAGTCATGAGCTGCGATCCCCTTACCGGCCTGCACAGCCGAGGAGTGAACGAGGGTTTACTTCGAATGTACTGAGTGGCACTCCGTGCCGTCACCGGGCCGTCGGTGTGATCGCGCGCACGTTGCGTAACCACCTCGGGGGCGCTGCACTGAATCCATGCTGACGCGAATCGACCACATCGGAATCGCCTGTTTCGACCTCGACAAGACCGTCGAGTTCTACCGTGCCACCTACGGCTTCGAGGTGTTCCACTCCGAGGTCAACGAGGAGCAGGGCGTGCGCGAGGCCATGCTCAAGATCAACGAGACGTCCGACGGCGGCGCCTCCTACCTGCAGCTCCTGGAGCCGACCCGGGAGGACTCCACCGTCGCGAAGTGGCTGGCGAAGAACGGCGAGGGCGTCCACCACATCGCTTTCGGTACGGCAGATGTCGATGGTGACGCCGAGGAGATCAAGGGCAAGGGCGTACGCGTGCTGTACGAAGAGCCGCGAGTCGGTTCCATGGGGTCACGGATCACCTTCCTGCACCCCAAGGACTGTCACGGCGTACTGACAGAACTGGTCACTTCGGCGCCTGTTGAGTCACCTGAGCACTGACCCTCGTACATAGGGGCCGGTAGGGTTGGGGGCGGTCGCCGCTCAGTCCAGGGTGACCGCGGTCCCGCCGTGCGACGGCAGGACCACCGGGGTCCGGGTTTCGGGGGACGAGCGTCGGGGCAGCAGCCTCTGCTCCGCCGATGATCTGACACCATTCCCCGGGGGCCCCGTTCGGCGGATGGACGGAGCTCGTTCGGTAAGAGTTTCGACCAGGGGACGGATGGGACCGCGCAGTGCGGGGCTACGAGAGCCAGGAGCGAGAGCCGGCGGCTGACGTCGACCACCTCTCTCGGTTCGAAGCCGAGATGAAGCGGCTGAAGACCGAGCGGGAAAAGGCGATCCAGCACGCCGAGGACCTCGGCTACCAGGTCGAGGTGCTGCGCGCCAAGCTGCACGAGGCGCGGCGGACCATCATGACCCGGCCCTCCTTCGACGGGGGCGACATCGGCTGGCAGGCCGAGCAGTTGCTGCGCAATGCGCAGATGCAGGCCGACCAGATCCGCGCGGACGCCGACCGGGAGCTGAGCGAGGCCCGGGCGCAGACCCAGCGGATCCTCCAGGAGCACGCCGAGCAGGCGGCCCGGCTCCAGGCCGAGCTGCACCAGGAGGCGGTGACCCGCCGCCAGCAGCTGGACCAGGAGCTGTCCGAGCGCCGCCAGACGGTCGAGTCGCACGTCAACGAGAACGTGGCGTGGGCCGAGCAGCTGCGGGCCCGCACCGAGCAGCAGGCGCGCCGGCTGCTGGAGGAGTCCCGGGCCGAGGCCGAGCAGGCCCTGACCACCGCCCGTGCGGAGGCGGAGCGGCTGACGACCGAGGCCCGGCAGCGGCTGACGGGCGCGGCCGAGGAGGCCCGGGCTGAGGCCGAGCAGATCCTGCGCCGGGCCCGCACGGACGCCGAGCGCCTGCTCAACGCCGCCTCCACGCAGGCCCAGGAGGCCACCGACCACGCCGAGCAGCTGCGCACGTCCACGGTCACGGAGTCGGAGTCCGCCCGCCGCGAGGCCCAGGAGCTGAGCAAGGCCGCCGAGCAGCGGATGGCCGAGGCCGAGGAGGCGTTGCGCAAGGCGCAGGCCGAGTCGGAGAAGCTGGTCGCGGAGGCCAAGGAGGCCGCCGCCAAGGCCCTGGCGAGCGCCGAGTCCGCGAACGAGACGCGGACGCGTACCGCCAAGGAGCAGGTCGCCCGGCTGGTCGAGGAGGCCACGAAGGAGGCCGAGAGCACCAAGTCCGAGGCCGAGCAGATCGTCGCGGACGCCAAGGCCGAGGCCGAGAAGATCGTCGCGGAGGCCTCCGAGAAGGCCCGCACGCTCACCGCCGAGGAGACCGCGACCCAGCTGTCCAAGGCGGCCAGGACCGCCGAGGAGGTCCTCGACAAGGCGTCGGAGGACGCCAAGAAGACCACCAGGGCCGCGGCCGAGGAGGCCGAGCGGATCCGCTCGGAGGCCGAGGCCGAGGCGGACCGGCTGCGGGCCGAGGCGCACGACATCGCCGAGCAGCTCAAGGGCGCGGCGAAGGACGACACCAAGGAGTACCGCGCCAAGACGGTCGAGCTGCAGGAGGAGGCCCGCCGGCTGCGCGGCGAGGCCGAGCAGCTGCGGGCGGACGCGGTCGACGAGGGCGAGAAGATCCGCGCCGAGGCCCGCAAGGAGGCCGTGGCGCAGATCGAGGAGGCGGCGAAGTCCGCCGAGGAGCTGCTCGCCAAGGCCAAGGCGGACGCGGACGAGCTGCGCACGACGGCCCAGGCGGACAGCGAGAAGGTCCGCACCGAGGCCATCGAGCGGGCGACGACCCTGCGCCGGCAGGCCGAGGAGACCCTGCAGCGCACCCGGCAGGAGGCCGAGCGGCACCGCGAGGAGGTCGTCGAGCAGGCCGAGGCACTCAAGGAGGACGCCGAGCGCGCGGCGCGGGAGCTGCACGAGGAGACCGAGCGGGCCATAGAGGCCCGTCGGGCGGAGGCCGCCGAGGAGCTGACGCGGCTCCAGCGGGAGGCCGAGGAGCGGCTGACGGCCGCCGAGCAGGCGCTGTCGGATGCCCGTGAGGAGGCCGCCCGGCTCCGCCGCGAGGCCGCCGAGGAGAACGAGCGGCTGCGCGCCGAGGCCGCGGAGCGGATCCGTACGCTCCAGCAGCAGGCCGAGGCGGAGGCCGAGCGGCTGCGCGACGAGGCCGCGTCGGACGCGTCGGCGTCGCGTGCCGAGGGCGAGGCCGTCGCCGTACGGCTGCGCTCGGAGGCGGCGAACGAGGCCGAGCGGCTGAAGTCGGAGGCGCAGGAGAGCGCCGACCGGATGCGCGCCGAGGCGCAGGCCGCCGCCGAGCGGCTCGCCGCGGAGGCCTCCGAGACGCTGGCCGCCGCCCAGGAGGAGGCCAACCGGCGCCGCCGCGAGGCCGAGGAACTCCTCGGCAGCGCCCGGCAGGAGGCCGACCAGGAGCGCGAGCGGGCCCGCGAGCAGAGCGAGGAGCTGCTGGCCTCGGCGCGCAGGCGCGTGGAGGACGCGCAGACCGAGGCCGTCCGGCTGGTCGAGGAGGCCGACCGTCGTGCCACGGAGATGGTGTCGGCGGCCGAGCAGCACGCCCAGCAGGTCCGGGACTCCGTCGCGGGGCTGCACGAGCAGGCGCAGGAGGAGATCACCGGCCTGCGCAGCGCCGCCGAGCACGCGGCGGACCGGACGCGCCGGGAGGCCCAGGAGGAGGCGGACCGGGTCCGCTCCGACGCCTATGCCGAGCGGGAGCGGGCGGGCGAGGACGCGAGCCGGCTGCGGCGCGAGGCGCACGAGGAGACCGAGGCCGCCAAGGCGCTCGCCGAGCGGACGATGTCCGAGGCGATCTCGGAGGCCGAGCGGATCCGCGCGGACGTCGCCGAGCACGCCCAGCGGGCGCGCACGGAGGCGTCGGACGCGATCGCCGAGGCCGAGCAGGCCGCCTCGCGCACCCGGGCGGACGCCCGGGAGGACGCCAACCGCATCCGGTCGGACGCGGCGACGCAGGCGGACACCCTCATCACCGAGGCGCGCAACGAGGCGGAGCGGCTCACGACGGAGACGGTCCAGGAGACCGACCGGCTGCGCATGGACACGGTCGCCGAGGCCGAGCGGGTCCGTACGGAGGCGATCTCCGAGGCCGAGCGGCTCCGCTCCGAGGCGGCCGCGGAGGCCGAGCGGGTGCGCGCGGAGTCGGTCGCCAAGGCCGAGCAGCTGGTCGGGGACGCGACCGGCGAGGCCGAGCGGCTGCGGGCCGAGGCCGCCGAGACGGTCGGTTCGGCGCAGCAGCACGCGGAGCGGGTCCGCAGCGAGGCCGCGCGTGTGAAGTCCGACGCGGCGGCGGAGGCGGAGCGGCTCGTCACCAGTGCGCGCGAGGAGGCCGACCGCACGCTGGACGAGGCCCGCAAGGACGCCAACAAGCGGCGCTCCGAGGCGGCCGAGCAGGTCGACAAGCTCATCACGGAGACCACGGCCGAGGCGGACAAGCTGCTGACCGAGGCGCAGCAGCAGGCGCACAAGACCACCGCGGAGGCCGAGTCTCAGGCCGACACGATGGTCGGCGCGGCCCGCACCGAGGCCGAGCGGCTGGTGTCCGAGGCGACCGTCGAGGGCAACTTGGCGGTGGAGAAGGCCCGTACGGACGCGGACGAGCTGCTGGTCGGCGCGCGCCGGGACGCCACGCAGATAAGGGAGCGTGCCGAGGAGCTGCGCGACCGCATCACCTCCGAGATCGAGGAGCTGCACGAGCGGGCGCGCCGTGAGTCGGCCGAGGCGATGAAGTCGGCGGGCGACCGCTGCGACGCGCTCGTCAAGGCGGCCGAGGAGCAGCTGGCGAAGGCGCAGGCGAAGGCCAAGGAGATCGTCTCGGAGGCCAACTCCGAGGCGGGCAAGGTCCGTATCGCGGCGGTGAAGAAGGCGGAGGGGCTGCTCAAGGAGGCCGAACAGAAGAAGTCCTCCCTGGTCCGGGAGGCCGAGGAGCTCAAGGCCGAGGCGATCCGCGAGGCCAAGCGGACGGTCGAGGAGGGCAAGCGCGAGCTGGAGGTGCTGGTCCGTCGCCGCGAGGACATCAACGCCGAGATCTCCCGTGTCCAGGACGTGCTGGAGGCGTTGGAGTCCTTCGAGGCGCCGTCCGCGGGCAAGGACAACGGGGTCAAGGCGGGCGCGACGGTCGGAGCACCCCGTTCGGGTGGCAAGTCCTCGGATAGCTAGCGAAACGGGGCGAATCCGGTGTGTGCTGGGGCCTTTGGCCAAGTCTTTGGCAAGCGGTCCCGGGGATAGCCACTCAAAAGGGGTGTCATTTTCCAGATCAAACGCGCATCCGCTCGATGACACACCGTTTCGGCCCCTAGGATTCCACCTATCACCTCACCGGTCTCATTCGACAGGAACCCCATGAGCGACACTTCCCCCTACGGCTTCGAGCTTGTGCGGCGTGGGTACGACCGCGCTCAGGTGGACGAACGTATCTCCAAGCTCGTCTCCGACCGTGACAGCGCTCTCGCCCGCATCACCGCTCTGGAAAAGCGCATCGAAGAGCTCCACCTCGAGACGCAGAACGCCCAGGCCCAGGTCACCGACGCCGAGCCGTCGTACGCGGGTCTCGGTGCGCGCGTGGAGAAGATCCTCCGCCTCGCCGAGGAAGAGGCGAAGGACCTGCGCGAGGAGGCCCGGCGCGCGGCCGAGCAGCACCGCGAGCTCGCCGAGTCGGCGGCGCAGCAGGTGCGCAACGACGCCGAGTCCTACTCGGCGGAGCGCAAGGCGAAGGCCGAGGACGAGGGCCTGCGGATCGTCGAGAAGGCCAAGAGTGACGCCGCCCAGCTGCGTTCCGAGGCGCAGAAGGACGCGCAGTCCAAGCGCGAGGAGGCGGACGCCCTCTTCGAGGAGACCCGTGCGAAGGCCGCACAGGCCGCCGCCGACTTCGAGACGAACCTCGCCAAGCGCCGCGAGCAGTCCGAGCGCGACCTGGCCTCCCGTCAGGCCAAGGCCGAGAAGCGTCTGGCCGAGATCGAGCACCGCGCCGAGCAGCTGCGCCTGGAGGCCGAGAAGCTGCGCACGGACGCCGAGCGCCGCGCCCGCCAGACGGTGGAGACGGCCCAGCGCCAGGCCGAGGACATCGTGGCCGACGCCAACGCCAAGGCCGACCGCATCCGTTCGGAATCCGAGCGCGAGCTGGCCGCCCTCACCAACCGCCGCGACAGCATCAACGCCCAGCTGACGAACGTCCGCGAGATGCTCGCGACGCTCACGGGCGCCGCGGTGGCCGCCGCCGGTACGCCGGCCGAGGACGAGCCGATCTCCCGTGGGGTCCCGGCGCAGCAGTCCCGGTAACACGCGGGCATACGGAGTCTGAACCTCCGCAAAGCCCTCTGCCGCTCGGGTGGCAGAGGGCTTTGTCACGTTCTAGCGTGGCGGGCATGATTGAGCTCGAGGGGCTGACGAAGCGGTACGGCGAGAAGGTGGCGGTCAACAACCTGTCCTTCACCGTCAGACCGGGCATCGTCACCGGCTTCCTCGGGCCCAACGGCGCCGGCAAGTCCACGACCATGCGGATGATTCTGGGGCTCGACCACCCGACCGCCGGCGACGTCCGTATCGACGGCAAGCACTACCAGCAGCTCAAGGACCCGCTGACGTACATCGGCGCCCTGCTGGAGGCCAAGGCCTGGCACGGCGGGCGCACCGCCTACAACCATCTGCTGTGCCTCGCGCAGAGCAACGGCATCCCGACCAACCGGGTGCGCGAGGTGCTGGACACCGTCGGGCTGACGGGGGTCGCGAAGAAGAAGACCAAGGGCTTCTCGATGGGCATGGGGCAGCGGCTCGGCATCGCGGCCGCGCTCCTCGGCGATCCGCGGATCCTGATGTTCGACGAGCCGGTCAACGGCCTCGACCCCGAGGGCATCCACTGGATCCGCACCTTGATGAAGTCGCTCGCCTCGCAGGGCCGGACCGTGTTCGTCTCCTCCCATCTGATGAGCGAGATGGCCCTGACGGCCGAGCACCTCGTCGTCATCGGGCAGGGCCGGCTGCTCGCGGACACCTCCATGGCGGACTTCATCGACCGCAACTCACGCAGTTACGTCCGGGTTCGCAGTCCGCAGCGGGAACGGCTGCTCGATGTGCTGCACCAGGCCGGGATCGTGGCCGTGGAGAGTGGCGACGGGGTGCTGGAGGTGGACGGCGGCAAGGCCGAGCACATCGGTGAGCTGGCGGCCCAGCACCGGATCACGCTGCACGAGCTGAGCCCGCAACAGGCCTCGCTGGAGGAGGCGTTCATGCAGCTGACGGCGGAGTCGGTGGAGTACCACGCGCACAGCGGAACGAGTCCGGCGAGCCCCGAGCCCGCGCGGCAGCAGTGGGGCGACGGCTGGAAGAGGGGCTGAGCATGGCGGTGACACAGGTCGTACGGTCGGAGTGGACCAAGATCCGGTCGGTGGCGTCCACGGTATGGACACTCTCGCTGGTGGTCGTCGTGACGGTCGCTCTCGGCATGCTGATCTCGGCGCTGTCGAAGAACGAGTTCGACTCGATGAGCGCACAGGACCGGGCGGAGTTCGATCCGACGTTCATCAGCTTCGCGGGGATGAGTCTCGGTCAGCTCGCGATGATCGTCTTCGGTGTGCTGGTCGTGTCGAACGAGTACAGCACCGGCATGATCCGCTCCTCGCTGGCCGCGGTGCCGCAGCGCGGCTCCTTCCTGTTCAGCAAGATCGCGGTCGCCAGTGGGCTGGCCCTGCTGGTCGGGCTGGCCACCAGCTTCGCCGCCTTCTTCCTTGGGCAGGCGATGCTGGGCTCGCACCGGGCGGAGATCGGCGACCCGGGGGTGCTGCGGGCCGTGCTCGGCGGGGGCCTCTACATGGCGCTGATCGCGATGTTCTCCATGGGCGTCGCCGCGATGCTGCGCTCACCGATGCTGTCGCTGGGCATCCTGATGCCGTTCTTCTTCCTGATCTCCAACATCCTGGGCAACGTCGACGCGACGAAGAAGGTCGGCCGGTTTCTTCCCGACCAGGCGGGCAGCAAGATCATGCAGGTGGTCACGCCGATCGACGACGACACCCCGTACGGACCGTGGGGCGGCCTCGGGATCATGGGGCTGTGGGTGCTGGCGGCGCTGATCGGCGGCTATGTGCTGCTGAAGAAGCGCGACGCCTAGCAGCGGGAGCGGCCGACCTTTACCTCCCCTTGGGCGGAACCGTCAGCGCCTCGATATCCTCCTAACCCTTACGGGGGCGTGTGCCCCGCTGTCCTGAACCTTGCGATGGGTGCGGAGCATGATCGAAGCAGTCGGCCTGACGAAGCGCTACGGCGACAAGACCGCTGTGTACAACCTTTCCTTCCAGGTGCGGCCCGGAGCCGTCACCGGCTTCCTCGGGCCGAACGGCTCGGGCAAGTCGACGACGATGCGGATGATCCTCGGCCTGGACAATCCGACGTCCGGGCAGGTGACGATCGGCGGCTATCCGTACCGCAGGCTGCCCAACGCCGCTCGCCAGGTCGGCGCCCTGCTGGACGCCAAGGCGGTGCACGGCGGCCGCTCCGCCCGCAACCACCTGCTGTCCCTCGCCCAGCTGTCGGGCATCCCGGCCCGGCGGGTGGACGAGGTGCTCGGGGTCGTCGGTCTGCAGGACGTGGCCAAGAAGCGGTCCAAGGGCTTCTCCCTCGGCATGGGGCAGCGGCTCGGCATCGCCGCGGCGCTGCTCGGCGACCCGCAGGTGCTGCTGTTCGACGAGCCGGTCAACGGCCTCGACCCCGAGGGCATCCTCTGGGTCCGCAACCTGATGAAGGCCCTTGCGGCGGAGGGCCGTACGGTCTTCGTCTCCTCCCACCTGATGAGCGAGATGGCGCTGACCGCCGACCACCTCATCGTCATCGGGCGCGGTCAGCTGCTCTCCGACATGAGTGTCACCGACTTCATCTCGGCGAACTCCGCGGACTTCGCGCGCGTGCGCACGCCCGACACCGAGCCGCAGCAGCGCGAGAAGCTGTCGGCCGCGCTCACCGAGTCGGGCGGGCACGTGCTGCCCGAGCAGGACGGCGGACTGCGCGTGACGGGGCTGCCCCTGCCGCGCATCAGCGACATCGCGCACGACCACGGCGTCCGGCTCTGGGAGCTGTCGCCGCACCAGGCCTCCCTGGAGGAGGCGTACATGCGGATGACGCAGGGCGCGGTCGACTACCGCTCGACGATCGACCAGAAGGAAGGCCTCCAGCAGCCGCTGCCGCCCGGCGCGCAGCCACCGATGCCGGTGCCCGGACAGGGCCAGCCGGGCTGGTACGCCCCGCCGCCGCCCCAGCAGGGCGGCCACCCGTTCCCGGCGCCGCAGGGCGCACCCGGCGGCGCACCGGGCCAGGCTCCGGCGGGCCCGTACGGCGCCCCGGGGGCTCACGGCGCGCCGGGCGCTCCCGGTGCGACTCCGAGCGCCCCAGGCGCCCCCGGCGCGGGAACGCCCAACCCGTACGCCCAGCCCGCGCCCCAGGCGCCCCAGGGCACCGCCCAGCCCGCGCCGCAGCCCTCCGCCGTCTCCTATACACA